>CAYQAP010000007.1:51296-62462 GCA_964415515.1 uncultured Gammaproteobacteria bacterium
ATACATTCATCACCCACACTGTAACCAGACAAGGCAGTACGGAACACTGGTCATACCATGTGAACAGTGCTAGTCATACGGTGACAATCACCACACCCGATGGGGACACTTTTTCAGGAACGGTCAATGCTGACCAGTCCTATACGGCCGCTGGATCAAACCACGCCGGCTTGTGTAACGGAGAAGTACAAGTTCATGGCTATTTGGATCATTCGGTTGTCGGGCATTTTGCTGACCAGGGTACTTGTACATTAGGGTTTATCACCACCCATTACAACTACGTGCATAATATTTCCAAGGATTGAAAAAAGCAGGCTATCTCCCTTTATCTGGCCTTCGGGGCGGCAACCCCGAAGGCCTTTTTTGTTGTGATTGCACTCGGTTATTGGCCATGTACGGTCAACACAAGTTGGCGAGGATGAGGGCGCAGACGGTGTTCCCACAGGGTGATCCCCTGCCAGGTCCCGAGTGCCAGCTTGCCATCCGCGACTGGAATAGTCAGGTCATTGCTGGTCAGAATGGAGCGGACATGGGCTGGCATGTCGTCAGGGCCTTCCATGGTATGGTCGAATAGTGAATCCCCATCGGGAGCCAATCTGGACATAAACCGCGCCAGGTCTTCGTATACCTGCGGATCGGCATTTTCGCACAGTATCAACGAGGCGCTGGTGTGGCAGAGGAACACATGGCACAAGCCTGTGCCAATTTTTCCTGCCCCGGCATGGTCGATAAACCGTTGCACTTTATCGGTAATATCACAAAGCCCCCGTCCTGGCGTCGAAATCGTCATGGTTTGTTGTTGCCACATTACTTTCTCCTTTCGCGGATGATGGTTTGGAATGGTATCCAGGCAGATTCCTTCACTGCCAGTAGGCCGATACATTACACTATGCGGTCGAGAACGGAGCATCCTCACGGGTTGAGGGGAAGGGTAGAACGTGAATGTATTGCGAAAACGACTGACAGTCTTTCAGGATAGAGGAACGGCGTCCTGTCTGGCACAATTACAGCATGGAATAGAAAAAGAAAGTTTGCGTATCGATGCGGACGGGGTACTGTCGCAGCAAGCTCACCCTGTCGCACTGGGCGCTCCGTTGACCCATCCGGGGATCACCACCGACTTCAGCGAAAGCCTGCTGGAACTGATTACACCACCGAGCACCGATATTCGACAAACCCTGCAGGAATTAACCGATCTGCATCATTTTGTTTACCAAAATATCGGTGATGAAGAGCTTTGGGTCAACAGCATGCCCTGTATCCTGCAGGGTGAGCACAATATCCCGATTGCCCGATACGGGCAGTCCAATACCGGTCGCATGAAGTATATCTACCGCCGCGGGCTGGCCCTGCGGTACGGCAGTTTGATGCAGACGATCGCTGGCATTCATTACAATATTTCCCTGCCCACCGCCTTCTGGGATAGCTTGCACCGGATTGATCATGGCACCAGTGCCGATCAGGGTTTTATTTCCAGAGGATATTTCGCTACCATCCGCAATATCCATCGCCATAACTGGCTGCTGTTATTGTTGATGGGGGCTTCACCCGCAGTGTGCATGACTTTTCTTGAAGGCCGGGAGCACAATCTGGAGCCGGTAGATGAGCATAGCTTCGGCCTGCCGTATGCAACTTCTCTGCGAATGAGTGATCTGGGCTACCAGAATAACGCCCAGTCAGGAATCAATGTCAGCTATGACAGTCTCGAACGCTATGTTGAGACCCTCAATCAGGCTATGGCACAAGTTTATCCAGCCTACACCGAAATGGGCGTACTGGCACAGGGAGAGTACCGCCAGCTCAATGACCACAAGTTGCAGATCGAAAATGAATTTTATTCTATGGTTCGCCCCAAACGTACAGGTGATCCCTTGTTACGGCCAACCCGGCTGCTTACAGAATCAGGGGTTGAATATCTGGAATTACGTTTTCTGGATCTCAATCCTTTTGCAGCCATCGGCATCGATATTGACCAGACCCGAATGCTGGATATCTTCGTGGTTTTTTGTGCCCTGCAGAATAGCCTGCCGATCAGCACCTCGGAGCAACAGGAGATCATCGAGAACCGACAACGTACGGTACTGCGGGGCCGGGAACCCGGTTTGACCTTGTTATTTGAAGGGCGGGAAAAATCCCTGATTGAGCACGGTCACACATTGCTGCAGGCCATGATGCCGGTGGCCGAGCTGCTGGACTCTGGTTGCCATACCACGGATTTTAGCGTCGTGTTAAAACAATATTACCACCTTCTTGATGACCTGTCGCTGACTCCGTCGGCACGAATCCTGGAAGAAATGCAATGCTGTGGAGAGCCGTTCGCCCACTTTGCCCGGCGCAAGGCAGCAGAACACAAACGCTGGTTTACGATGCAGGCAATTGATTCACAAGTCGCATCCCGGCTCCAGCAGCAGGCACACACTTCGGTCCAGCAGCAACAACAGCTGGAAGACCAGCACAGTGATCACTTTGCCGATTTTCTGGCCTGTTATCTTGGTTAAGTGCTGATGAATCAGGCAGAACGCGCCTTGCTGGCGGGAGTCGGCAACGGCTTGATTTCGGCATCGGTATATTGCAAGCCACGCTTTTTGCGAATCCAGGCACTGGTATTGGCTCCCAGGACCAGCAGGCAGGGGGTCAACAACAGGGTTAGCAGGGTGGCGAAGCTGAGTCCTCCGGCGATCGCACTGGATAGCTGGGTCCACCACTGGGTCGAAGGTGCGCCAAAGGAAACCTGTCGATGCAGCAGGTCGATATTCATCGACAGCACCATTGGAATTAGCCCCAGCACGGTGGTCCCAGCGGTCAGCAGTACCGGTCGCAGACGCAGGTTCCCGGTTTTGACAGCGGCTTCCAGCGGGGGGAACCCCTCACCAATAAACTGGTTGTAGGTATCGATCAGGATAATGTTGTTGTTGACCACAATGCCGGCCAGGGCAATAATCCCCAAGCCGACCATGACGATGCCGAAGGGCTGGGCGGTAACGAGCAGACCCAGCAGGATCCCCGCTGTGGAGAACACAATGGCACTTAGGATCAGGGCACTCTGGTACAGGCTGTTGAACTGGGTCAGAAGAATGATCACCATCAGAAACAGGGCGATCAAAAAGGCATTACTGAGAAAGGCCGTGGTCTCTCGCTGGTCCTGGCTTTCCCCTTTGATTTTGACCAGTACATCGGCTGGAAAATTTGCATTCGCCAGACTGGCCTTGAGTTTTTTCAGGGCATCATTGACCAGCACCCCTTCCTTGACATCGGCCTGCAGTGTCACCGTGCGACGGGAGTCGACTCGGCGCAGGGTGCCGGTCTTGGGCGCGGGCTTGAGTGTCAAAAAATTGCTCAACGGGATCAGGCCTTTGGAGGTCTGAATCTTGAGTTCTCGCAATTGATCGTAGGATCGCTGTGAGCGTGGAAAGCGGACCCGGATATCGACCACCTGATCACTGTCATCGGGGCGGTAATCGGTAACTTTCAGGCCGGTGGTTACCATTTGAATGGCGCTGCCGATGGTCGCGATATCTGCACCATAGCGGCCAGCTTCGGCACGGTCTACGGTGATCGCCCACTCAATCCCGGGTACCGGACGATCATCTTCAATATCTTTGAGCCCGGCCTGGTACGACATGGTCTGATGGATCAGGTCTGCAGCCTGCTGCCTGTGTGCCGCCGAGAGCGCGCTGACCTGCAGTTTAATCGGCTTGCCGGCCGATGGCCCGGTACTGGCTTTGCGGAATTCCAGCTGTAGACCGGCCAGATCGGATGTGCGTTGTTTCATTTCCTCCAGAATGGCGTTCGCAGGCCGTCTTTGATCCCAGTGAATGAATTCAAACTGCAGTGAGCCGACGACATCTTCGGCCAGACCAGATTCCCCGAGATTGAAAGAGCGGGCATACAAGGCCTTGATCTCCGGCATGCCGATCAGCCGTTTTTCTACCCGCTGCAGGAGCGCATCCTTTTCGTACACGGATAAATCACCGCGGGCATGCAGCAGCACCTGGGCAGATTCCGGTTCGACATTGGGAAAAAATTCCACGCCTTTGCCGAATTTAAAATAGCTGCCATAGCTGCCCGCAATCAACAATAGGGCCAACAGTAGCGTTTTTCCGGGATGCTGCAGCAGCAGGGTCAATACGCGCAAATAAGCACGCATGGCCGCATTGGGCAATGCTTGTGTGGTTGTCGCTGCCATGCGTGCCGGGCTGATTTTATAGGGCAGCAAACCGCCCAGGGCGGGCAGGAACAGCAGCGCCATGAGCAAGGAAGCGATCAGATTGGTGACTACCGTAATGGGCAAAAATTTCATGAACTGCCCCATGACGCCGGGCCAGGCGATCAGGGGGATAAACACCGCCAGGGTGGTGGCCGTCGAAGCAATAATTGGCCAGGCCATACGTTGCGCTGCTGCCGCAAAAGCACGGGAATTCGAGTAACCCAGTGCGCGGTTTCGGGTGGCCAGCTCGGTGACCACAATGGCCCCGTCTACCAGCATGCCGACCACCAGGATGAGGCTGAACAACACCACGATATTGAGGGTATAACCCATGGAATACAACACCAGAATGCCGGTCAGGAATGAAGCCGGGATGGCCAGACCCACCAGAATACCGCTGCTGACCCCGAGCGCACCAATGACAATAATTACCACCAGAATCACGGCGCTGGAAACGTTATTGCCCAGATCGGTCAGCATGTCCTTGATCTGGGTCGAGTTATCGAGGATATACGTTTGCCGCAGTGCGGAGGGCCAGTAGCTGCGGTGCTGATCGACAATTTGTTTAACCTGTTCGATAGTGTCGATGATGTTGGCACCGACCCGTTTTTTCACTTCCAGTGATATCGCCGGCTGACCATCGATGCGGGCAAAGCTGGTTGGATCTTTGAAGGTCTGGCGTACCGTGGCGATATCGCCGACTGTGATGACGGTATCACCCACGGTTTTCACCGGTAGTTGCAAAATGTCCTTGATGCCATTGATCACCCCGGGGACCTTGATCACCATACGCCCGGCCCCGTTGTCGATAGCCCCGGCGGCGACCAATTGATTGTTGCGGGTCACGGCATTGAAAATGGTCATGAAATCCAGGTGGTAGGTTTCCATAATCAACGGATCGATGATGACCTCCAGCACTTCATCACGATCGCCACCGAGATTGACTTCGAGTACCCCCGGCAGGCTTTCAATGTCGTCTCGTAGCTTGCGGGCTACCTGGATTATCTGTCGTTCGGGTACCGGTCCCGACAAGGTCATGGACAAAACCGGGAACAGGGCCACGTTGACTTCGTGCACTTCCGGCTCTTTACCACCGGCCGGTAGCTTGGGTTTGGCCAGATCGACCTTGTCCCGAACATCTTGTAATGCCGTCGCGCTATCGAAACCGGCTTCGAACTCCAGGGTCACCGAAGCGTGGCCCTCACCAGCATTGGCTCGCATCTCTTTGACTCCTTCGATGGATTTGAGCTCTTTTTCCATCGGCCGAACCAGCAACCGCTCGGCATCATCCGGGGAGATTCCATCGTGAGACATGGATACGTAGATAATCGGGATGGCCACATCCGGAGAAGATTCACGAGGGATCAGCTGGTAGGCATTGAGACCGGCCAGGAGCAAGAATAATAGAGTGATCAGGGTCGTTCGGCGATGTTCGATCACCCAATCGATGAGCGTATTCATTGGCTTGCCGTCTGGTCACGAGCCGCAAAGGTAGGGGTCACCACATCCCCACGCGAGATAAAACCCTGACCGGTGACCACCAGGTTCACCGTTGCTGGCAGCCCGGTGACCCAGAAGCCCTGGTTGTTACTTTGCAGCAACTGCACCGGCAACGCCAATATCCGATTCTCGGTATCGACCGCTTTGACGAAGAGACTGCCGTCGGCTGCCAGATTGAGCAACACGGGGGATAAATGTTGGGCCCGCAGGGTCCCGAGGGTCACGGTGACCGTAGCACTTTGACCGAGCGGTGGATTGATCTGCGGTGGATTACCACTTGTCGCTTCACTGTCCGGGTGAACCGAAGCCTCGACGGCAAAGCTGCGTGATGCGGTATCTGCACTGACCGCGATGAAGCTGACCTTGCCAGTAACCGAGCCACCACCAAGCAATTTTCCCTGTACTGCCAAGCCCTTTTGTAATTGGCCGATCTGCTGTTGTGGCACATTGAATACCAGTTTCAGTTGACTGCGATCGATCAGGGTAAAAATTTTGTCACCAACCTTCAGGTAGTCGCCGAGCTCAACATTCCGTTGTTCAATGACCCCGTTAAAGGGGGCCCTGATCAGGGTTCGTTCAATTTCCTTGTCGATGCGCTGCAGGTCGGCCTTGGCCGAAGCCAGTTGCGCACGATCGGTTTTGATCTGGTTGGCTGAGAGCAACGCTCGCTGATACAACTTGCGATCTGCCTGCAGGCGTGTGGTACGCAATTGCAATTCTGCGACAGCCTGTTCTTTGCGGGCCTGGCGATCTGCCATGTCCAGTTGCAACAGCGCTTGTCCAGCCTTGACCGTCTGGCCCTTGTCAATCAACAGCCGGGCCACACTGCCAGCGGTTTCCGCACGTAGATGAACCCGGCGCAGTGGCAGAATCTGGCCCTGAAAGGTCAGGGTTCGGGTCATGGCGATGGCCTTGAAGGTCTTGACCTCAACCTGGATGGCTGGAGGTGTTGCCGTTGTGGAGGCGGCCTGTAGTACTTCAGGGTTGTCAGCAATTGTTTTTGACGGTTGTAATGGCCCCAGTTGCCCGGACAGAACCCAGCCCAGTACGGCCAGGCCAAGGACAACAGCGATCCAGAATGAGCGTTTCATAATCAATTCCCGGGCGATAGAACGAGCGATAAAGAGAGGGCGGGAGCCGCCGTGTTGAGACCTGTGATCAGCGCTTGAGGCCAACCAGGCCGACCATCATGAATTCGCTGACAATATTCAGAAAACTGTCGACCGACATGTGCAGTCTTGTGGTCACTTCCTGGTTCCAGATCATACGCAGGGCACCGTCGAAGGTGGCTTCTAAAGCGGCCGTAAGCTGATTGACCGGTCGGTCTGGAATCACGCCTTGGGCAATCCCCTGGGCCATAATGCCGGCGATGAAATCATCAAATTCTGCTTGCATTTGCATAAAGGTGCTCTGCAGTTCCGGGTTGAGGCGTTCGACAAATCTACCCCGTTTGCAGTAGAAGCTGACATGACCACAGGACGGATCACCAAGCAGACGCTCGAAGGAGATTTTGATGATACTGCGGAAAATCTGATCAAAGGGCAGTGTGGCATCAATGCCTCGATAGTCACGCATGAGCTGGTGATGAAAATCTACCGCCAGACGGGCATATATTTCCTCTTTGCAGGAAAAGTGCTTGTAGATGGTGCCTTTGCCGACATCGGCCTGGTTGGCGATTTGCTCGACCGTGACTTGCTCCCAGTCGGGGGTGGCGAACAAAGACAGGGCAGTGTCGAGGATATCCTGTTCACGGCGCAGGAAAACCCGCTCTTTTCTGGTGGGGGATGGCATGATATGAGCTCTTGTGGAAACCAGCGGTCATTTTATGACCATTGGTCAATTTTTGCAAGAAATCATAGATAAGAAGTCATAGAAAAAACAATACGGTCAGAATAGGCGCAGTATTTGGTAGGCAACGACGTGCCATATTGCTGGCACAACTCAGGGTGACTCAAGTGCCTCGATGATGCGGTGATGAAAGGGCTCATCGTGAAAACGGCTAAGCTCCTGGAGTCCGGTTGGGCTGGTGACATTGATTTCAATCAGTTGGTCGCCCAACACATCGATACCGGCAAAGAAGATGCCCTGTTCTCTTAGCCCGGCTTTGAGTGCAGCACAGATTTCAAGGTCTTGGGCGTTCAGATTCAGCGGTTCGGCATGACCACCGGCATCCAGGTTGTTAATTTCACTGTCCTGAGCCGCGACACGAAGAATACCACCCAGCGGCTCCCCATCAAGCAGCAATATTCTTTTGTCGCCGAGCCGGGCCTGAGGCACGTAGGCTTGCGCGACAATCCAGCGTCGTTGATCGTGGGTCAATCGATCCAGTATTGCAGGGGCATCCGCTTGTCCCGGTTGCAAAAAGAAAATGTCGTGCCCGCCAAAACCATCGACCGGCTTGATGGTAGTGCGGCCAGTGTCTTCGACAAACTGCAGGATTTGTGCATGATCACGACTGATCAGGGTTTTTGGACCCAGCGTGGCATAATGCAGTGCAGCCAGTTTTTCATTCCAGTTTCGCACTCCCTCGGGCCGATTGATCACACGAGTTGTGGCTGGCAGGAAATCCAGCAACAAGGTGGTGTAGAAATAGCGGCGGTCAAAGGGCGGATCGGTACGCAAGAACACCACATCCATGTGGTCCATAGCCAGCATCTGCGAAGCACCGGCGACAAACGGTTGCTCGACAGTGATTTCCAGTGGTGTGACTCGACCCAGTAGCTGGGCATCATCCAGTGACAGATCCGAGGGATCGAGATGAAAAACCTCATGACCCCGTTGCCTGGCGGCCAGCATCAAAAACCAGCTGGTATCTTTGTGTGGCTTGATCCCGGCTAAAGGATCCATGATAAAAGCGAAACGCATGGTGATTGTGGCTTATTCCAGTAGCTGATCGAGCTCCGGGATGGCATCGAACAGGTCTGTAACCAGACCGTAATCGGCCACCTGGAAAATGGGTGCCTCTTCATCCTTGTTAATAGCAACAATGACTTTGGAGTCTTTCATTCCAGCCAGGTGCTGGATGGCTCCCGAGATGCCTACGGCGATATACAGATCGGGAGCAACCACTTTGCCGGTTTGACCGACCTGCATGTTATTGGAGACAAAACCAGCGTCCACTGCGGCCCTGGAGGCGCCGATCGCAGCGTTCAACTTGTCCGCAACCGAGTCGAGAATATGAAACTTTTCTGCGCTTTGCATGCCGCGACCACCAGAGATCACAATACGTGCTGCCGTCAGATCCGGGCGTTCCGAGTGGGCGAGCTCATGGCCCACAAATTCCGACAGCCCCTTGTCACCGGAGGGCTCCAAGGTGGTAATCGGACAGCTGGTTTCGCTATCTACGGCGGCTTCAAAGGCCGCGGTGCGTACGGTGAGCAATATCCGGAGATCGGTACTGCGTACCGTCACCATGGCATTGCCTGCATAGATTGGCCTGACAAAGGTCTGGGCGTCAATCATGCTGACCACATCGGTGATTGGCTGTACATCCAGTACAGCAGCTACTGCCGGCAGAATATTCTTGCCGGAATTGGTTGCAGCAGCCAGCACATGGCTGTATTCAGAGGATTCTCTGGCTATCAACGGGGCCAGATTTTCAACCAGCCCATGGCCGTATTCCAGGCTATCAGCAAGGCGTACGGATTGCAGGCCAGTGACACGCGCAGCTTCCTGGGCGACCGCAGCACAGTCGGCTCCCGCGATCAGCACGTCCACGGCAGAATCCAGCTCCAGCGCAGCCGTGATGACATTGCGGCTGGCTGCACCCAGCACCTGATTGTTGTGCTCAGCTATAACCAGAATCGCCATTAGATCACCTTCGCTTCATTTTTGAGTTTATCTACCAGTTCGGCAACACTGCTTACTATCACTCCGGCCTTGCGCCCTGCAGGGGGGTTTACCGCAAGAATTTCCAAGCGTGGTGTGATGTCTACGCCCAGCTCTTCAATGCCAAGCGACTCAATCGTCTTGCGCTTGGCTTTCATGATATTGGGCAAGGTGACGTAGCGAGGCTCGTTAAGGCGCAGATCGCTGGTTACGACAGCCGGGCGCTTAAGCCGCAAGGTCTCCATCCCGCCGTCAATTTCGCGAGTGACGGTGAGCGCTGCATCACCTACCTCAATCTTGGAGGCAAACGTGCCGAGCGACCAGCCAAGCAGGGAAGCTAGCATTTGGCCAGTCTGATTGTAGTCATCATCAATGGTTTGCTTGCCCAGCAGGACCATATCCGGTTGCTCCCTGACGGCAACCGCTTGCAGCAACTTGGCGACAGCGAGGGGCTCGAGTCGGGTTTCTTCGACCGGAATATGAATGGCTCTATCAACACCCATGGCCAGTGCCGAGCGCAAGGTTTCCTGGCTGTTTTTGGGGCCAGCAGACAAGGCAATGATCTCTTTGGCGTACCCCGCTTCCCGGATCCGCAGAGCTTCTTCCACGGCAATTTCGCAGAAGGGATTCATGGTCATTTTGATATGGGTTGTTTCGACGCCACTGTTGTCTGATTTGACGTGAATCGCCACATTCGGATCCACCACCCGCTTGATTCCTACAAGAATTTTCATAGCACCTCCGGATGCCTGCCAGTGCGGTTACAGGTGCGCAATTGTGCGTCAACAAACCCTTGCTGTCAAAGCTTTATAGGCGATCAAACAAACAGCGGCTTGAGCAATTAATTTTACCCTAGTTTATTGAAAATAAATGGGTTATACAGGAGGAATGGCTTGCAATACTACTGCTCAGGGCCAGTCCAGCAGCATTCACTCGGGTGCTTTGCAACCTGCACAGGAGTCTGGCGAGTTCATTCCGCTAGCACATGAGTTGTCACACGCACCCAAACGTGAACACACTATCCATCACGACATGGGCGCCTGAAGTTCTTGCGTGCGTGTTCCACTTCGCTTCTGATCACGCAGTCAGCAACATGGTCGTTGATCAGCCCCATGGCTTGCATAAAAGCATACGCAGTGGTCGGACCAACAAATTTCCAGCCCAGTTTTTTCAGGTCCTTTGACAGCGCAATTGATGCTGCAGATGTCGATACTGTCTGTGGTGTTGCGAGTTGTTTGGCATCGGGTTCGTAACGCCAGAAGAAGGCTGCCAACGAGCCTTCCTGGAGGACGAGTTCCTGAGCTCGTATTGCGTTGTTAATGACCGCTTCGATCTTGCCGCGATGGCGAACGATACCTTTATTTTTGAGTAGGTGATCAATGTCTCGTTGGGTGAAATGGGTGATCTTGTCGTAGTCGAAATTGAGAAAAGCACGGCGGAAGTTCTCGCGCTTGACCAGGATTGTTCGCCAACTCAGCCCGGATTGAAAGCCCTCCAGACACAATTTCTCAAATAAGCGATGATCATCGCTGACCGGGAAACCCCATTCAGTATCATGATAGCCGAGAAATTCTGGTGCGGCATCACACCATTTACAGCGCAATTTACCGTCAGGGCCTGGTACTGTCGCA
>CAYQAP010000008.1:0-58059 GCA_964415515.1 uncultured Gammaproteobacteria bacterium
CTATTTATTGGAATTAACACGGTATATTCATAAGCGGAAGCAGTTGTTTATTTCAGGTCGGGATTGTGCCGAATATTCTTTCCCGTTAGACTGTGCTGAAGAAGTTTGTAATCCGTAACATTCACCTGGAGGGAGTTAGAATGGCAACGTACGAATGTTCTATTTGTGGTATGGGCGTCAATGCGACTTGTGCGAAATGTGATGCTCCGTTGGTTGATGATGTCCTGACATTGGACAATGGCGATAAGGTGCAGATCTCCAAATGTCCCAATGATCACGGCAAAATTAAGTCACCGATGTGTTGTGGTCAGGATATGGCTTGTACTGCTGGGTAAATAATCAACCAAACTACTTGTTGTCTTTTAGCAGGGATTGACCTGGCCGAGTAAACCGGCGACAAGTCCCAGAATTCGATGCCTCCTGGCAGACAGGATACGGTGGGTGCCAGGAGATTTTGTGGCAGCACCTGTGTGTTCAGTAAATCCAGGCTTGGATTTTTGGCGGGGTCTTGGCTGTGGGTTTTTTCAGTAAGTACACTACGCAGAATCTGGTATTTTTTACATCCTTTCGGGTCGGTCGTTTTTTGTGAGTGACCGCATGGTTTTTCTCCTCTATAGATTCATTTTCATATGGCGGTGGCCTGGAAGGAAAAAGTTGCCGAAAAGTGCGCTGTTACACCCTCCAGGGTGTTAACCGTAATGGTTCCTGTGCCGGTTCCGGTGAGTGTGGTGGTGGTGTAGGTGCCGGATATCTGGCCATTCATACTGGAGTGTGGTCCGCTGGCTGAAGCGGTTGCCTGATAGCTGGAACCATTGGCCGAACCAGAGAATGAGGCATTGTAAACTTCACTGAGCAGAGCGCAGGAAGCAGAATTTTGCCCTCCCATGTTGCTGTTGGTGACAGTCACCGATCCATCTTTATTGATATGTACGCTGATGTTGCCACTGTAGGTACAGGTGGCTACGGCACTGTTGAGCTCCTGACGGCCTGTAGCACCTGGAGTATAGACCTGGTTATTGTGCCATTGTAGGTGGTGCCACTGCTCCCCGAGCCGGTGCCTGAATCGCTGCCACCACCACAGCCTGCGATCAGGGCAATCATAAAAAAGCAGATAGATCTAAGTGGTCGTTGAATGTTCATGTTTCGCGCCCGGTGACCGAGGGGGATATAGGCAAAGTCTGCTCTGTACGCTATAGCACAAAGAGATGCGAATGCCAGTTTTGTAGGGAATAAATGCGTTAAGTACTGCAAATGCAACCACTGGTGATTTTTGTGGTCAAAGATTCCACTGACTTCAGTTGCAAGTGGTGAAGAGACAAATGGTGAAGATCTGGGAGTGAATCTCGTGGGTTAGCATCGCCAGTGAAGCTTGTGGCCAAGATTGACTCGTGCTTGAGTGCGTGCGACCGGTTGTGGTTCACGCGCAGCAACAGCACGGTTGGTAAATGGTTACAATAGGCTGAGGAATGGACAAATAGACCGGTTTAGCAAAGTACGTTGATGCAAGGAGAAAGCCATGACCTGGTTCTGGTTGCTGGTTGTGATAGGTGGTATTTTATTGGTTCTGGCGCGTTATCGTCTGTCAAGCCTGCAGTGGTCTCTCGGCTTGGTTGTGGTATTGCTTGCCAGCGGGATGATGAAAGTATTTGCTGGCTGGTTCTTGGTGATCCTTTGGCTGTTGCTGATTGTCGGGTTGCTGTTTCTGCACGCCGGGTCGATCCGAATGAGGTTGTGGGACACCGTCTTCGGGGGGTTACAGCGAGCCTTACCGGGTTTGTCGAAAACTGAACAGGAAGCCATCGATGCAGGGACCGTGTGGTGGGATGCGGAGTTGTTCTCTGGTTCACCACAGTGGTCGAAGCTGTTAACAGTCCCCGCGCCGGCACTCACCGAAGAGGAAACCCTGTTTCTAATTGATGAAACCGAGAAGCTGTGTGCGGCTCTCGATGATTGGGAGATCAGTGAACAGTGTCACGATTTGCCGGAGGCTATCTGGCAGCAACTCAAGGCACTGGGTTTCTTTGGAATGATTATTCCCAAAGAGTATGGTGGTAAGGGGTTTTCTCACCTGGCCCATTCCTGTGTGGTCCAGAAACTGAGCGCCCGTAGTACCACGGTGGGGGTGACAGTTATGGTTCCAAATTCACTGGGCCCGGCCGAGTTGCTGCTGCATTATGGTACGGAACAACAGAAACAGCATTATCTACCGCGGCTTGCTGATGGTAGGGAGGTTCCGTGTTTCGCTTTAACCGGGCCCTTCGTCGGCTCGGATGCCTCCACACTACCGGATATTGGCGTGCTGTGTGAGCGACAGTTTAAAGGTAAAAAGACCCTGGGTTTTAGTGTGAATTTTGTCAAGCGCTACATCACGCTGGCGCCAGTAGCTACGGTGATTGCATTGGCTTTCAGTGCCAAAGACCCGGAGCAGTTATTCGGGACAGACGAAAACCTTGGCATTACCGTGGCGCTGGTTCCGGCAACGACAGCCGGCGTCCACTCTGGAGACCGCCATAATCCACTTGGTGCGGCTTTTCAGAATGGTCCAATTCTTGGTAAAGATGTCTTTGTGCCTCTGGACTGGGTCATCGGTGGCCGGAAACAAATTGGTAACGGCTGGAAGATGCTGGTCGAGTCACTGGCCGCTGGCCGGGGAATTTCCCTGCCAGCATTCAGTGTCGGAATTGCTAAACTGGCGGCGAGAATGTCGGGCGCCTATGCCCGCCTGCGGGAGCAGTTTGGACGGCCTGTCGGGCATTTCGAAGGCGTACAGGAGGCCTTGGGCAAGATCGCCGGTTACACGTATATGATGGATGCGTGTCGTTATCTGACACTCACAGCATTGCACCAGGGGGAACGCCCGGCGGTGCTTTCGGCCATTTCCAAGGCCTATGTCACCGACTATGCTCGCCAGGTTATTAACCTAAGTATGGATGTGCATGGTGGCAAGGGGATTTGTATGGGGCCGGCCAATTATCTGGCCCGGGTCTACCAGCAGATTCCTATCGGAATTACCGTTGAAGGAGCGAATATTCTGACCCGCAGCCTGATCGTATTCGGACAGGGAGCGATTCGCTCACATCCCTATATGCTGAAACTGGTCAAGGTCCTGGCTGAGCCGCAGGCCCCGGAAACGTTGCGAAAATTTGACGGCATCATGCTCGGTTATCTGGGCAACTTGCTGGGCAATGTGGCACGGGCGCTTTGTTACGGTATTTCCTGGCGTCTGGTGCCGCTGTCTATGACGGATCGTAGCCGTCGCTGGTATGCCCAAATCTCCCGCTGGTCGGCCGCCTTTGCGATCGTTGCTGATGCCGGGTTATTGCGCCTTGGCGGGTCGTTGAAACAGCATGAAAGTTTTTCCGGCCGCATGGCGGATGCGCTGGCTCATCTGTATATGGCATCAGCGGTGTTGAAGCGCTTTCGCGATACCGGTTCGCCGGAACAGGACTGGAATCTGGTGGAGTGGAGCTGCCGTCATGCCCTGGATCAGGTGCAGTCTGCGCTCGATGCTGCGCTGGCAAATTTTCCCAGCCCAAAAATTGGCCTGTTGCTCCGGCCTGTGGTTTTTCCTCTGGGTCGCCGTCGCCTGGCGCCTGATGATACGCTGAACCAACTGTTGGCCTTTGGTCTTATGGAGCCATCCGAAACCCTGATGCGATTGACTGAAGGGATATATCTGAATGAATCGATAGAGGATCCGACCGGTAAAATAGATTTCGCACTGCAGTTGAAATTGCAGGCAGAACCGTTGTTAAAACGCCTGCGAGAGCTGAAACTACAGCAGCCATGGAATCTGGAGTATCGACAGTGGTTGCATGAATTGCTGGAGAACGGAAAAATCAACGCCGACGAGGCTTCCTTGCTGGATCAGACGCGCACGGCACTGGAGTCTGCGATTGCAGTGGATGCATTTCCCCAAGATGGTAAGGGAGCAGGGAAAATAGACCCTACAGCAGCACAACACCAGACCAAAAAACCACGTACACCAGGGCGACGTAAGCAAAAATCGGAAGGGGTAACCGCCCCCCTTAACAAGGAAGTGGACTGAGCATGAGTGCATGCAAAATTGGGGGTTGTCGATGAGCCCGGGCCCGCCCGGGGCTCGAGCAGGGACGGGAGCCCGGGAAGATGTGATCCAGCTGGAACATGGTATGACCTTGCCCGGTCTGTTTCTGGAACGGGTTCGGCGTAGCCCGCAGCGGATCGCCTACCGCAGTTTTGACAAGGCCCACCGGGTTTGGCACGAGCTGTCCTGGCAACAGATGGAAAGCCGCGTACAACAGTGGATAGCTGCACTGCAAGGGGAATCACTGGCACTGGGTGAGCGAGTCGCGTTACAGTGCCGTAACGGTATCAACTGGGTGATTTTCGAACAGGCAGCTTTGCGTCTCGGGCTGGTTGTGGTACCGATTTATGTCGAGGATCGGCCCCAGAATATTCTGCATGTGTTGCGGGATTCCGGTGCCCGGCTATTGCTGGTGGAAACCCTGTTTCAGTACAAGCGCTTGCCTGAACAGTTGCTGAAAAGTACTGATCTGCAACAAGTGGTGGTGATCAATCCCCTGCCGGACCAGCAAGCAGGGCTGGTTTCGAGCGCTCAATGGTTGACCGCTGCCGGATCGGGGCATGACGCTGATCCTGGTCCACAGAATCCACAGGCTATGGCTACCCTGGTCTACACCTCTGGGGCCACTGGCAAACCAAAAGGGGTAATGCTTTCACACCAGAATGTGTTGACCAATGCGGCTGCCTGTTTGCAGGCCAGTGCGGTGTACCCTGACGATCTGTTTTTGTCGTTTCTGCCGTTGTCGCATATGCTGGAACGTACCGTGGGTTATTATGTGCCGATGATGGCCGGGGCAACCGTCGCCTTTACGCGTTCGATTCGTGAGCTGGCGGATGATCTGGTTACGGTCAGGCCGACCTGTATGGTCTCGGTGCCGCGCATTTTTGAGCGGGCCGAGCGTCAAATCCAACTGCGCTTGAAAGTCTCTCCCCGCTATCAGCGTTGGTTGTTCGAAATAGCAGTGCGTGTCGGCTGGACAAGGTTTCAACGATTGCAGGGACGTGCGATCTGGAGCCCCCTGGAGCTGGTTTGTAAACCGCTGCACAGATTGGTCGCCAAGGTTGTCCTGAATCGTTTTGGCGGCCGTTTGCGCTTGGTTATTACCGGAGGAGCTGCCTTGCCTCTGCCAGTCGCCAAAACGCTGATCGCCCTGGGGTTGCCCTTGCTCCAGGGGTATGGAATGACTGAATGCAGTCCGGTGGCCACCACCAATCGCTTGGATAAAAATCGACCGGACAGTATTGGAATGCCTTTGCAAGGGATCGAGCTGCGTGTTGGGGAGAATGGAGAACTACAGATTCGTGGTGAAGCGGTGATGCTTGGTTACTGGCACAACGAAGTTGCTAGCCGTGCCGCATTGACTGAAGATGGCTGGTTGCGCAGTGGTGACTGTGCCAGACAGGATGAGGATGGATTTTGGTACATCACAGGTCGCATTAAGGAGATTCTGGTCTTGACCACCGGTGAAAAAATCCCGCCAGTGGATATTGAGAATGCGATTTTGGAAGACCCGCTTTTTCAACAGGCTATGGTGGTGGGTGAGGGGCGCTCCTATTTGGCATTACTGGTGGTGGTTGATGCGCAGCACTGGCAATCGTTATTAGGTGAGGCAGGGTTGGATCCGACAGCAGGTCAGGAACAGATAAATGCCTTGTTGTTGCCACGTGTGCAGGCCAAAATGTCAGTTTTTCCGGGGTATGCGAAAATCCACCGGTTGCATGTGGTTACCGAGCCGTGGGATACGGAAAATGGACTGTTGACACCCACATTGAAACTCAAACGCAAAGCGGTAGCCAAGCATTATGCTGCCGAGATCAGTGCCATGTATGAAGGGCATTAACAGTTTTGCTGAGGGAAGTTCCTGATCCCGTCTGGTTCCTGACAACCAGTAATTCCCGGGTCCAGAAAAGGCAGAAGCGCTGATCTGCCGGTGTTGGATGCGGTGTTGCGAAAAGACCACTCTGAAGCGACAATATCCCGATGAAGCATTCCCTTCAATACGGTTGCTGGCGGCCTGCCTTTGCTCTGTCTGAAGCATTCTCCCAACCGGCAGCACCCCGGTACCCACAACAGATTGCAGACGATCTCTACTGGCTGACCGGGTTGCCCCGGGAAGGCGATCGGCAGGTGTTGATGCAGCGCCACAAGGAGCATGAGCGATGCCTGCTTCCAGCTCCTTTCTCGATTCGCAGCCGGGTCCATGAATATGGAGGGCGGGCCCATTTGTTGTTACCCGGTTGCCTGATTTTTGTGAATCAGGATGATCAGCGCCTGTACCGTCTGGAGCTGGTTCAGAATCAGGATCCCGTACCGTTGACTCCGGTCCAGGCAGTCGACGGCTCCGACTTGCGGTTTGCTGATCCGGTTGCCGTGGATCGGCAGTGGCTGGTGGCTGTGGCAGAGTATCATCACAGCTCGGGTTCGATTGACAATTGCCTAGTCGCGGTCAACTTTACCAATCCGGAATCCGAACCTTGTATCCTCGCTCGGGGCGCAGATTTTTATGCCGGTTTTGTTTGTGCAGGGACTGCCTGTGCCTGGATCGAATGGGATCAGCCCGCCATGCAGTGGGATCAAAGTCGCTTGCTCACTGCGGTTATCGACTGGGACGATGGCAGGCCGGTGCTGAAAAAAGTTAGAACGTTGGTAGATGAGCCCGAGTGCAGCGTGTGTCCACCGATAATTTGTGCTGATGGCAGTCTGGTTTTTGCCATGGATCGTCAGGCGCAGTCTGGACAAGTTGAAGATTTTAGCAACCTGTATCGCTACAACCAGGGTTTTCTGGAGGTGCTGGGTCCGCAACCTGCTGATATCGGAGAACCCTTCTGGGTCTTTGGGCAACATCGCTATTGTGAATCTAGAGCGGGTGAGATTCTCGCAATCAGAACATTGCCGGACCGCGAAGTATTGCAGCTTATCGATCTGAAGACGGGTGGACTGCAAACCCTGGAGACGGCTTATGTGGGGTTTTCCCAGTTGCAGCCTACGGGAACTACGGTACTGATAATTGCGACTTCAGACGTCGAGCCGGTGCAGGTGATTGCCTTGCATCTGGATGATTTTCGGTGTGAGCCATTGTTGCAAAGCCCTGCCATAATGGCAGCTGAACAAGTCTCCAGACCACAAGCACTGAGATTTGTAGTTGCCAATCAGGAAACTGCACATGCCTGGTTTTATGCGCCTTGTAATCCTTGTTATCAGGCTCCTGCCGGCAGTTTGCCGGCATTGCTGGTCATGGTGCATGGAGGTCCGACATCTCGCTCGAGAAGAGGATTTGCGCTGGAAAAGCAGATCTGGACCAGTCTCGGTTTTGCGGTACTCGATATCAATCATCGTGGCAGCAGTGGTTACGGGCGATCTTATCGGCAGCGTTTGCTGGGAGGTTGGGGTATTATAGAAATCGAAGATGTGGTGGCCGCTATCAATGATGTTACCGGTCGCGGCCTGGCGGATGCCAGCAGAGTATTTATTCGTGGCAGCAGCGCCGGTGGGTATACTGTATTGCGTGCGCTGACCGAATACCCACAGGTATTTACTGCGGGGGCCTGTTATTATGGAATTGCCAATCTGGCCATTCTGGCACGTATTACGCACAAGTTTGAAGGCTGTTATCTGGACCGATTACTTGGAGAGCCTTTCAATGAACAGGGTGCTGAGGAACCAGGAAATGTCTACCGGGACCGCTCACCTATTCACCATATGGAATGTTTAGCCAGCCCGATGATCGTATTTCAGGGTTTGCAGGACAACGTGGTTCCACCTGCCTTGTCGCGGGAGCTGGCCACCCACTTACAACATCAAGGGATTGATTATCAGTATATTGAGTATCCAGATGAAGGGCATGGTTTTCGCCGGGCGGCGACCCGGGTCGATAGCTTGTCCCGAGAGATTGATTTTTTTCAGCACGTATTGCAGTGTACGAATACGGGTGCCAGGGGGAGTGAGTGAATCCTTCAGGTGACCGGTGTTTGGCTCTTTCCGGCGTCTTTCAGGCGGCTTTTCTGGTTCAGCAACTGGCGCGTGTTGGGGAGGTGCAGCCGGTCTATCTACAGACCAGTCTGGACAGCGTGCTGCAACTCGATATCACGACCGTGGAGGGCATCTTCGCGGGCACTTCCGGACTGCGCTTCGGCCTCAATAAACTCGCCGACCTGCAGATTGGCCGGGCCAGTCAGGGTACAGTTGAGGCGATGCGTTATGTGTTGCTATTGTTGCTGCTGGCAGATCATTTGGCGGCTGATCCGGAGGCAGTACAGGCTTTGACCGGGGCTTTGAAGCGTCTTGTGGCGAAACGACAGGCACCTGCAGAGGAACGTGCAGAGGAGCAGAGCGTATCACAACTGATTGAGGATTTGGCCGATCTTTACACCCGTCATCTGAGTAAAATAAAGCCCGGAATAGTGGTTCATGGCGAGCGTAGTTTATTGCACGAGCAAGCCATTATCGATACAGTGCGGGCCTGTCTGCTGGCAGGTGTACGTGCCGCCTGGTTGTGGTATCAACTCGGTGGCAAGCGTTGGCATTTGCTATTCTACCGCGGTCGATATATTCGCCAGGCTGGAGACATACTCGTCAACCAGCCAGCCGACATCACTTGAACTGTTCGGTGATGTGGGTCCTCTGGGATATACGGCTGCTGCAGTCGTTGGGTCAGTGTTGTTCAGTGTGCTTAGAGGAGGAAAGAACGTGTTACAGGTAGAAAATACAGTGCTTGAAGGTGTAAAAATTATTACCCCCCGGTTGTTTGAGGATGAACGGGGGTTCTTTATGGAAACCTTTAGCACGCGCAGTTTTGCGGCGGCTGGGTTGCCCACAGAATTTTTTCAGGACAATCACTCTTATTCCAAAAAAGGGGTATTACGGGGCTTGCATTACCAGTATCCGCAGTGGCAGGGTAAACTGGTACGGGTACTGGCTGGCGAGATATTTGATGTGGCGGTAGATATTCGCCAGGATTCAGCGACTCTAGGCCACTGGGTCGGTATCACATTGTCTGCCGAAAACCGCAAACAATTGTACTTGCCGGCCGGTTTTGCCCATGGCTTTTGCGTGCTTGGCGAAGCGGCTCATATTGCGTACAAGTGCACCAGCCTGTACAAGCACGAAGATGACCGATGCCTGATCTGGAATGATCAGGATATTGCCGTGGACTGGCCTCTGCAACAGCCGCTGTTGTCCGCCAAAGATGCCCAGGGCAAGAGTTTTTCCATGCTTTGGAGTGACTGATGCGGGTCTTGTTATTCGGTGCTGCAGGGCAGGTCGGCAGGGTCTTGCACCAGCAGTTACAGAACCAGCTGGAGTTGCTGGCACTGGATCGAGCCGAGCTTGATCTGGCTGATATTGGTAGGCTGAAATCACAGATTTTATCCTTTCACCCGGACTTGATTATCAATGCTGCCGCTTATACTGCGGTAGATCAAGCGGAGTCGGAGTTCGCCCTGGCTGAATGTATTAACACCCAGGTACCGGCGGTGATGGCAGAGACAGCAGCCAGTTTGGGCTGTTGGTTGTTTCATTACTCGACCGATTATGTTTTCGACGGACAGGCACAACGACCCTATACTGAGCAGGATCCTGTGGCACCGTTGGGGGTTTACGGTCGTACCAAGCTGGCGGGAGAAAAAGCAATATCCAGCGCAGGTGGTCTGTATCTTATTCTCAGGACCAGTTGGCTTTATGCAGCCACTGGCCGCAATTTTCTCACCACGATGCGGCGCTTGGCTGCTGAACGAGAGACCTTGCAAGTCGTGGATGATCAGTGGGGTAGCCCGACCACGGCCCTGGCATTGGCCGATTTGACCGTGGTGTTACAGCAGCGCTTGCGAGCAGGCCAGCTGAACCCTGATGTTTCGGGAATTTATCATACCACCTGCGCGGGCCAGACCACCTGGTGTCGTTTTGCCAGAGCAATCTTCGCCGAAATCGGTTTATCTCATGTGCAGGTCCAGTCTGTTCCCACTTCGGCATACCCAACACCCGCTCGCCGGCCGGCGTATTCCGTGCTCGATAATCGGCGTCTGCATGAGACTTTTGGATTGGCTCTTCCGGACTGGCAGGAGGCTTTGAAAACCTGTTTGCAAGCCAATGACAGCAGCTGAGATCCTTGGAGTAAAGGGGCCCTTTGTTTCTCTGATCGAGGGCTTCACACCTCGTCCGGTGCAGTTGGAATTGGCCCGGGCAGTTGAAAAAACATTGGTTAAGCGCCAGACCCTGATTGCGGAGTCGGGAACCGGGACCGGAAAAACCTATGCCTATTTGGTGCCTGTGCTGCAGCAGTCTGGCAAAGTATTGTTGTCGACCGGCACCCGGCATCTACAGGACCAGTTGTTCTTCCGGGATTTGCCGCAGGTAAGACGGGCCACAGGCAGTCATTCCCACGCGGTTATCCTCAAAGGACGGGCCAATTATCTGTGTCATTATCGATTGGCAAATTGTCGTGCTCATCCGGCCTATGATCAGGCGCAGATGCAGGCACAGCTAGATGAAATTCTGCATTGGTCTGTGCAGACGGAAGATGGCGACATAGCGGCTGTTTCCGGAGTGTTGGATACAGCGGCAATCTGGCCTTTGATCACCTCGACCACAGACAATTGCCTGGGTTCCAAGTGCCCGGATTTTACGCGCTGTCATGTTCAGCAAGCCCGCAATGAAGCGCAGGAGGCTGATCTGGTGGTGATCAATCATCATCTGTTTTTTTCTGATTTGCTATTACAAGAGCAGGGCTTTGGCAGGATATTGCCGGATACAGAGGCGACTGTTTTTGATGAGGCCCATTTGTTGCCGGATATCGCCAGTCGGTTTCTGGGGCAGAGTGTCAGTACCCGACAGTTTCTATTGCTGGCTCAAGATAGCCTGGTCGAAGAACGCCTGGCTACCAGCGCGGTGGCTGAATTGCCGGAGTGTACTTATGCCTTGGAGACGGCTAGCGCCAGGTTTCGTATGCTGTTGCCTTCAGGATCAGGTCGTATGGGAGAGGGGGAGGTCTTTTCCTCCACTAAACAGGATGGCTCAGCAAGGGATTTATTGAATGCTTTGCGCCAACTCACGGCTTGCCTGGAAGTGATTGCAGAGGTCAGTGATGGATTGCAGCGATGCTGGCAGCGCAGTCAACGGTTGTTGGAGGTGGTGGGGCAATTGTGCGAACATGACAAGACCCAAGTTGCCTGGGTCGAATATTGGCCACAAAGTTTTCGCTGGCATCTGACTCCGCTCGATATTGCGGCCAGGCTGCAACAGACCTTTACTGCAGAGCAGGCTTGGGTGTTTACCTCCGCTACACTGGCCGTTGAGCAGGATCTGCAGCACTTTGAGCAACAGCTGGGGTTGAAGGAGGCCAACTTCCTGTGTTTGGAAAGTCCATTTGATTTTTCCCGTCAAAGCCTTGCTTATATGCCCGAAGGCCTGCCTGAACCGGCGGACCCGGATTACACCAGGATGTTAATGGAGCGGGTGAAGCCAGTGCTCGAAGCCGCAGCCGGAGGTGCGTTTTTACTCTTTACCAGTTACCAGGCAATGACCAAAGCCTGGCAAATTCTCCAGCACCGACTGCAGTTGCCGATGAAAATACAGGGCCAGGAATCCAGGCAGCGATTGCTGGATTGGTTTCGTAATTCCGGTAATGCAGTGCTGTTTGCCACCGCCAGTTTTTGGGAGGGTGTTGATGTCAAGGGCTCGGCTTTGCGTGTGGTGATGTTGGACAAATTACCTTTCTCTTCCCCCAGTGACCCCCTGACCCAGGCACGAATTCGCATGCTGCAAGATCGCGGCAAGAATCCCTTTACTGATTTTCAGATCCCTCATGCAGTGATTCGTTTCAAGCAGGGTGTCGGCCGACTGATTCGGGATGTCAATGACAGGGGGGTGTTGGTTCTGGCAGACCCGCGATTACGACGTCGTCATTATGGACGAATTTTTTGTGACAGTATTCCGAAGATTCCAATGACTTCAAGTATTGAGGAGGTCGAGGCATTCTTGCATAGTATCGAGATAAGCGGTCGGCAGGACTGAGTCTGTACCTACTCAAGCGCATGCTTCACCCGATCAGACCGCTGATTGCAGGTGGAGCCCTCGTGGTTTGTTGCTAGGGTAACCAGTCTTTTAGACTATGCTCTTGAGTTGTTGTATATTTGAATGCGTGTTTTACGCTGGCAAGGATCTCTTGTTGTGCTATTCTCGAATGAGGTTTCTGGTGGCTTTCCGATGATGCCGAGTGTACGGATACCCACTTTTGTGACCAGTACTGGCGGGAAGGTGAGAACACCATGTGAGGTTGGAGTCCGGCAGTTGTCGGTGCACCCAGAATAACTTCGATCAGCGTGAAGTCAGCTGTCGCAAAGAATAACGCAGTAAGTTTGGGTCAGGGTGATCTCTGGTTAACAGATGGGATCGGAGTGGCTCATGATTATTTCCGTTAGAAAAATTGTCGGGCACCTTTTTCGTCTATAGTGTCTGCACGCACTACGGTTTATTAAGGAGTCGGTATGGATATTTCTGAGCTTCTGGCTTTTGCCTATAACAAAAATGCTTCTGACCTACACCTTTCATCCGGGCTTCCGCCACTGATTCGGGTGGATGGTGATATCAAGCGAATTAATGTCGATCCACTTGACGAACGTACAGTTCACACCATGTTGTATGACATTATGAATGACAAGCAGCAGAAAAATTTTGAGGAGTTTCTAGAGGCTGATTTCTCCTTCGAGATCCCCAATATTGCACGTTTCAGAGTCAATGTATTTCACCAGCAACGTGGTCCTTCGGCTGTTTTTCGTACCATCCCAAGTCGGGTAATGACCTTGGAGATGCTGAATACGCCGCCAAGCTTTGCTGAGATTTCTCTTAAACCCAGAGGTTTGGTACTGGTAACCGGGCCAACCGGTTCGGGTAAATCGACAACTCTGGCGGCAATGGTTGATCATGTTAACGATCACAGGTTTTCGCATATTCTGACAATTGAAGATCCGATCGAGTTTTTGCATACCAGCAAAAACTCCCTCATTAACCAGCGGGAACTGAACCAGCATACATTAAGTTTTTCTGCAGCCTTGCGTTCAGCATTGCGTGAAGATCCGGATGTGATCCTGGTTGGTGAAATGCGGGATCTGGAGACGATTCGGTTGGCACTGACTGCTGCAGAGACTGGGCATCTGGTATTTGCAACACTGCACACCACTTCCGCAGCCAAGACCATTGACCGCATTGTTGATGTCTTTCCTGCAGCAGAAAAGGATATGGTTCGTTCCATGCTTTCTGAGTCCCTGCAGGCAGTGATTTCCCAGACCTTGCTGAAAAAGAAAGGGGGTGGCCGGGTCGCGGCCTGGGAGATCATGCTGGCGACTCCGGCGATCCGTAACCTGATTCGTGAGAACAAGATTCCACAAATGTATTCGACTATTCAGACCAGCCAGAAAGAGGGGATGGTCACCATGGACCAGGCTTTGCTGAAATTGGTCAAAACCAATATTGTGGCACGTGCAGATGCGAGGATTTACGCGGCAGACAAAAGCCGTTTTGATAATTTGGGTACTGTTGGGTCTGCCAGGAGTCGATAATGTTGGTGGTGGATTTACTCAGGATTATGATACGGGAGAATGCATCAGATATGTTTGTGACTGCAGGCATTCCTCCCGGGATCAAGGTGGATGGGAAAATCACACCGTTGTACGACCTGGCTTTGACTGCCGAACAGTCCAGGGATCTGACTTACAGTATTATGAGTGAAGAGCAAAGTCGTGAGTTCGAGTCCACTCGTGAATGTAATTTTGCGATTCACGCACCCGATATTGGCCGTTTTCGGGTCAATGTTTTCAAACAGCGTGGTAAGGTCGGGATGGTATTGCGGAAAATACTGACTCAGATCCCCCAACTTGAGGAATTGCATCTACCACCAATATTGCGTGATCTGGTGATGCAGAAAAGAGGCTTGATCATCCAGGTTGGTGGCACTGGCACGGGCAAGAGTACAACACAGGCCAGCATGGTGGGCTATCGTAATGAGCATAGTTTTGGTCATATTGTGACCGTTGAGGACCCTATAGAGTATCTTCATGAACACCGCAACTGTGTGATTACCCAGCGTGAGGTCGGGGTTGATACTGAATCATTTGATATTGCATTGAAAAATGCCATGCGCCAGGCGCCGGATGTGATTCAGATTGGCGAAATTCGTAGTCGTGAGACCATGGATAATGCGATAGTTTTTGCTGAAACCGGCCACCTTTGTCTCGCTACACTGCATGCCAATAATACGTATCAGGCACTGGATCGAATTATTAACTTCTTTCCTGAAGATCGCCGTGATCAGTTATTGATGGATTTGTCAATGAACCTGAGAGCCTTGATCTCACAGAGACTGTTGCCGGTTGTTACCGGTAAGGGGCGAGTGCCAGCCGTTGAGATTATGATCAATACACCACTCGTTTCAGATTTGATCTACCGGGGTAAGATCAATGAAATCGAGAATGTTATCGTTCGCTCTCGTGAGTCAGGCATGCAATCTTTTGATCAGTCTCTGTTTGATCTGTATGAGCAGGGTCTGGTGAGCTACGAGAATGTCATCAAAAATGCTACTTCACAGAATAATTTGCGTTTAAGGATTAAGCTGGAAAGCCGAGCCGCTTTGCATAAAGTCGACCGTGGCAGTAGCATGCGCAATACAACATTCTGAGAGTGGCCTTCTGGAGTAAAGCTAGATTTTGGCCAATGGTGCTCCGCTATGTGCTGGAAAATCAGGTTCGCCGCCCCCGTCATAGGTTGTTGGCAAGCCATCTTCGCCTTGTAAAATATTGTGTAGCCGTTGAGCATTGCGCAGCCCGACCTGAAGAATCTGACCGTTATCCTCGTTTTGCTGGCGACACTGTTTAAGCAGACCAAGCACAGTGTCAGACCGCTTATTTTGAGGGTTTTCTCCAGACAGTTTTCCCAGGGACTCAATCAGTGAGGTCTTTTTTTGTGTGAGGATTGACAATTGCTCGGTTTCTCGTTGTTGGGCTGCACTGTATTCGGCTTGTAATGTTTCCAGCAGGCTCACCAGCAGTGCCTGCAGCTCACGATCAGCCGCTAATTGTTGGTCAGGCATGTTACTAGGCGGTATCGTGGATTGGTTTATTTGTCGGTAGCAGGGGCTAGCCCTTGTTCCAGCGCAATGATGTTGTCAGCAATGCGGTAGGGGTCGGCCTGGTAGTCGCCATTCTCCAGTGATGTTTTCAAGGCATCAACTTTGCCAGCATCATAGGCTGGCAGGCTGGCCAGGCTGGCTTCCAGGGATTGCAGTTGTTGGACTGTGCCGGTTAAGCTGATCTGATCCTCTGAGCTGCTAGCAGGTACAGTGGCAGAACTTGCCACCTGGCCCATGTTACCTTTTCCGTGACGGACTCTGGTTCTATCCGAGACAGCAGTTCCCGGCTTTGTGTTTATGCCGTCAATTGCCATGAAATGTTCTCCTGATTGTTGTTCCAAACAGATCGTACATCGTGCTTACGTGGCTGTCTGGGCTTATCATGCCCATCAGTTACACCTCTGCTTCCTCTTCAAAGTCCTATGTCGGCCGCAGGTAAGAAAACTTTAGCCTGAATATGAGAAATCATGAAATACAAGTAATGGCTATAAGTCAACTGTGACCTGGTTGGGGCCACTGACGGTAGCTTCAATGATTCTTTTAGAGCGCAAGTTCTGAACTTTAATGCGTTCACCTGCGGCCCCGCTCATCAAGGCTTTGCCGCTCATTCTAACCTGCAGGCTACTGCTTTTTGCGACGATGACGATGCTTTTGCCCCGGTATACCAAGGTGACCGCTTTTAGCATTCGTGGTGTCAGCACGGTGCCCAGGGAAGCCGGGAGTCGCATAATATGTTGTTCAGCGTCTTTTATTTGGGCGATATATCCTCCGGAATAATTGGAAATATCACGATCTTCTAGTAACAGGTCTTTCCTGGATAACTGCTGACCACGCATGACGGGGTATTTCAATACCACCACTTTATGCATGATTTTTACCTGTGCTGGGACGTAAATTTTCCAGGCTATCCTGCTGCTGCAGCGTACTCCTACCGTGGTTCTCCCGCGGGCAGGGCTGCCTGCTGGCAGAAAAGCCTGCAAATCGATGGGACAGGTGGGAAGTCGCAGGCGTGGGTCAATCACACCGATACGGATGTTGTCGGTACTGATATGATTGTTGTTCTCGGTTACCAAAAAGGATTTTACAACGTCGGCAATTTGACGCAGACTCTGCTTTTCACCCGCATGAACTGGATTGCCGGTAAGCAGATAGATCCATACCGGGATGAGTAACAACACCCCAAGGATATGATATTTTGATTGATTCATGTATTTGATTACTACTTTTTGTTCATAAATATACTCTCGGCAGAGCAGTGAAGGGGTTGTGCCGCTCCGTCATGATGATTGCAGGAACTGTGTAAGCAAAAGTCATGCCGAATATTGGTTTGCAGTCCGGTTGCAGTCCGCATCGTTTTGTGGATTCATCAGGTATCTGACAGAGTAAGTCGACGATTTTCTGGTTGGCTCCTCCCGTCAACAGAAATGTGCAGTAGTTTCCTGGTGGTTTCGAATAGCGGATGGTCTTCATAGACTTTTGCACGGGGTGTGTTGCACAATTGATGATGGCAGAATTGAGGTATAAGGTACTTTCAATTTGGCCACAAGTGAGAAGGAAGCATCTTCAGAATGGGACAAACTGCAATCACTTCGTTAGAGAGAGATTGCCAAAAACAAGGATTAGGCACTGAAACCAATTCATCATAAAGACTACCTGGATTTTACCGGCTATCTCGAATCTGTCAGTGGGATCGCATTAGGACTGGGCAAGGAATATCTTCTTGAGATGCGGTTGCGGCCATTATTTCAGTTGCATAATATCAGCTCCTTACACGGTCTGATTGAACAGACAAAGTCTGATAAGCACCTGCTGGCCCTGATGATTGATGCTTTAACGACCAATGAAACTTCCTGGTTTCGAGATCAATATCCTTATGAGCACCTGCAAAAACGAATCTTTCCGGCATTGATTGCCGGTGGAACTTCACGGATCAATTGTTGGTCGGCGGCTTGTTCATCGGGTCAGGAGCCTTATTCTGTGGCCATGGCATTTGAAGAAATGCGACGAGGTAGTTTTGGACCTGCTGATTTGCGTATTTTAGCGACCGAAATTTCAGAGTCCATGATCAAGGAGGCGGCCGAGGCTTGTTATTCCGAGCGTTCCATTTCTCGAGGCCTTTCCGATGAGCTGAAAAACCGCTATATGCAAAACTGTAATATTGGGTGGCAGGTCATTCCTGCGGTTCGAGAAAAAGTCCGATTCAAAAAGTTTAATCTTGTTCATGGTACCGAGCTCAGTACACTCGGTCACTTTGACATCATTCTTTGTCGAAATGTGTTGATCTATTTTACAGTCGAGGTCAGGACCGCGGTGTTGACTCGATTGGCATCTTTGCTCAATCAAGGTGGGTATCTCGTGCTGGGTGCATCGGAGTATGTGGCTATCGATCAGCCGTACTTCACTACGGAAAAACTTCTTCCCGGTTTTGTCTTCAGGCGTACCGCAATTCCGGTTACGCGGTAATCGGTATCTTGCCGTAGTCCGGCAAGAACTTGCCTCTTGATGATTGTCTGGTTTACCTTATTTCTTTGGGTAGGCTAAAAGGGCATCAACAATCAATAAACTCATAGTGTGATTGGCTTTTATCTGTCAGGGTTGACAGGTCAGGTATGTGTGAACTCTACGAGAGTAAAATCATATAACTATTTGAAATAAAAGTTCTATAATTAAATTGTCTGTGGCAAAAAGAAAGTAGATAGTTCTGTAAATTCTGCCAAGCCACTGCCACTTGCAGATTTGTCGACCATGTTTAGTGACTCCCTTATTCCTCCTGGCATGGCAATTGCTTGTTACTTTCCGTGCGAGAACAACTGTAGCGTGGAATGGATTAGATGGCAATATCGATAGATCGGGTTTTCGGGGTGCATGAGCAGGCTTTGCTGTTACGCAGCAAACGTGCAGAAATGCTGGCCAATAATCTGGCAAATTCGGATACTCCACAATTTAAGGCCAGAGATATCAATTTTCAGGCTGTAATGTCGGAAATTGCGGGTCCTGAGCGAGGTCGAACCGGCTTGCAGAGTGTCGCACTGCAAGGGACGGATTCACGACATCTAACACTGACGTCCTATGCTGTGACTACGCCGGAAGTGTTGTACCGACAGCCTACACAGCCCTCGCTGGATGGTAATACTGTGGATTCTCAGCGTGAGCACAGTGCATTTGCGGAAAATGCCATTGGTTATATGACGACCTTGCGGTTTATGACAGGCCGTATTCAGGTCCTGATGAAAGCAATCAGGGGGCAGTAATATGTCGTTACTCAATGCAATGGAGATCACTGGTAGCGGCTTGAGTGCTCAATCATATCGCCTTAATTTAACAGCCAGCAATCTGGCGAATGCCAACAGTGTCAGTAGCAGCATTAATAAAACCTACCGTGGGCGTCATCCTGTGTTTACCACAATTTCGACACCATATTCGGATAATGGTGGTTTTGCTGATGTTTTAGGGGGGCTTGGCCGTGGTGTTCGACTTGCAGCAGTGGTCGAAAGTGATGCCCCACTACGTAAAGAGTATCAGCCGGAGAACCCACTGGCCAATCAGCAAGGTTATGTTTTTTTGCCCAATGTCAACCCCATTGAAGAAATGGCCAATATGATCTCGGCATCACGCTCCTATTCCAGTAATATTGAGGTTTTTAATACCTCAAAACAGTTATTACTCAGAACCCTGACTCTTGGGCAGTAATCTGCTCTGGCAGGAGGAAAAAAGATGAATACCATAGACAAAGCAACCCTTAATCAACTGTCAGGGGTTCAATTGCCTGACTCGAAGGCAAATCCAAACAAGAAACTTGGTCAGGATGCATTTATGAAGCTGATGTTGGCGCAAATGCTCAATCAGGATCCGACGGCACCGATGACAAACGGTCAATTTATTACCCAGATGGCGCAATTTGAAACGGCGACGGGAATGCAGGATCTGCAAAAGTCTTTTGCCAACTTGTCCAGCACATTGCAGTCCAATCAAGCCCTGCAGGCTTCAGCACTGGTAGGCCGGGAAGTTCTGGCACCCGGTAATACAGCAGACCTTGTCTCGGGTGGGTCGATTTCAGGACAGGTAAATTTGCCCTCTGACACAACCAGGTTAATGGTCAATATCTATGATTCCTCTGGCCAATTGGTCCGCAACCTGCCTCTGGGAGGACAGTCGTCCGGGATCGTCCAGTTTCGATGGGATGGGCTTAATGATGGTGGACAGGCAGCACCAGTCGGGAACTATACCTTTCGTATTGAGGCTCAGCTGCAAGGACAGTCACAGGCATTGCAACCCATGCTCGCTGCCAAGGTCGAGAGTGTCAGTCTCGGATCCGGGATTCAGGATACCCGGCTCAATCTGGTAGGCAATCGATCCATATCTTTGGCCGATGTAACCAAAATTCAGTAATCACACAGTCATTGCAGTGAGGAATCCAATATGACATTTCGTACCGGAATAACAGGCCTGAATGCCGCTCAGAAAAATCTTGAAGCCATTGGCAATAATATCGCCAACAGCGCCACGGTGGGTTTCAAAGCATCGAGAACCGAATTCGCGGATGTTTTTCCGACTTCCCAATTCGGAGGGGCGAGTAATACAGCCGGTCAGGGTGTCAAGGTAGTCCAGCTTCGCCAGAACTTTACCCAGGGCACGGTGTCATTTACTAACCGAAACCTGGATATGGCCGTTTCCGGGAAAGGGTTTTTTCGCCTCAGTGACAGTGGTTCCATCTCCTATACCCGAGACGGAGCATTTGGTCTTGACCAGGATGGCTATATCGTTAGTAGTACTGGCTTTCGTCTCACCGGTTTTCAGGCTGATGCCAACAACAATATCACGGGTGCCTTGGGTGATTTAAAGATTTCAACCGATGTTTCGAATCCAAAAACGACCACTGCTGTCACACTGAATGCCAATCTGGATGCGGGTGATGCCGTCATGGGTGCAGCCGCACCGCCACTGGTGATGGGAGCGGCCGTGTTGGATCCAAACACTGGTTTGGCTTATGTGCCGCCGCGTTTTTTACCGCCGGATCCGAACAGCTACAATCATACTACCTCCTACACCGTTTACGATTCCCTGGGTACCGCACACACTGCAACCATGTACTTCAGAAAAACTGCGGCCAATACCTGGACATCAGAATTATCGGTTGACAATCAGGCTTTCGAAGTACCGGCTGCAGGTACAGGCTTGGCATTTGACGGCACCGGGGTGATCACTGCTCCGGCCGGTCCTCCACTCGGGCAGGTTGCCTACGCTAATGTGGCGGTCAGCAGCGGTGCGGCTGCCATGAATTTCACTCTTGATTTGTCTAACCTTACCCAATTTGGCAGCCCATTCGGTGCTTCTCAGTTAAATCAGGATGGCTATTCTACCGGGCAATTGACCGGTGTGAATATTGGCACTGATGGAACCATTACCGGTACCTATTCCAATGGCCAGACCTTGGCTCAGGGACAGGTGGTTTTGACCTCGTTTTCCAATGAAGAGGGTCTGATTGAGCAGGGTAATTCACTTTGGATCGAATCGGGGGCTTCCGGTTCGCCCCTGGTTGGCAAACCGGGTTCTTCCTCTTTGGGTACCATTCAGGGTGGTGCGCTGGAGGATTCCAATGTGGACCTGACCAAAGAATTGGTGGAACTGATTGTGGCGCAGCGAAATTTTCAGGCCAATGCCCAGGTGATCAGCACTGCCAACAGGATCAATCAGACAATAGTCCAGTTGCGCTAGAGGGCTGTTCGGGAATAGGCTATGGATAGACTACTGTATGTTGCAATGTCTGGCGCCAAACAGGTCATGCTGGCGCAGGCTGCCAACAGTCATAATCTGGCCAATATCAGTACCTCCGGTTTTCGGGCTGATTTGTCGCAGTTTCGCAGCCAGCCAGTTTTTGGTGCCGGTTATCCGACCCGGGTTTATGCCATGACCGAAAGACCGGGAGTTGATTTTCAACCCGGCATCAATGAAGCCACCGGTCGAGATCTGGACATAGCGATCAAAGGTCAGGGCTGGATTGCGGTACAGGACCGCAGTGGCAATGAGGCCTATACCCGTGACGGTAGCCTGAAAATCACCACCAATGGCTTGTTGCAAACCAGTCAGGGTAATTTGGTCCTTGGCAATACAGGACCGATTGCCATCCCTCCGGCAGCAAAAATAGAAATCGCACAAGATGGCACAATTTCAATCCAGCCCAAAGGCTCAGGGTCCGAAACGCTGGCGGTGCTGGATCGAATTAAGCTGGTGAATCCACCTCAATCGAGCGTGCAAAAAGGCCCCGATGGTTTGCTGCGTGCCGGTGCTGGAATTCAGCCCCCGTCTGCAGCGGTCCAGGTTGAAAAAGGTACTCTGGAGCATAGTAACGTCAGTGCCGTGGGTGCCTTGGTGAGAATGATTGAATTTTCACGCCAGTACGAAATGAACATTAAAATGATGAAAGCTACAGGTGACATGGAGCAGCAGAATGCCAGAATGCTGACGCTGGGGTGAGCAGGGTAACGGCAAGGCAGGGTCACTTGAAACAGGAGATAATTTCATGAATCCCGCTTTATGGATTGCTAAAACAGGCCTTGACGGACAGCAGACGAGAATGGCTGCGATTTCAAATAATCTGGCCAATGTGAATACCACCGGATACAAACACAGTCGCACGGTTTTTGAAGACTTGCTGTATCAGAATGTTCGTCAAGTGGGTGCACAATCGTCACAGGATACCCAATTGCCGTCCGGCTTGTCGCTGGGTACGGGAGTGCGTGTCGTAGCGACCGAAAAGTTGTTTACCCAAGGCAATTTGGTACAGACCAATAACCCGTTTGATCTGGCTGTACAAGGCCGGGGGTTTTTCCAGATACTACGTCCCGATGGCACCTTGGCGTACACCCGTGACGGTTCTTTTCAGGTCAACTCAAACGGTGAGGTGGTGAATGCTTCCGGCTATTTGTTGCAACCGGCCATCACCATACCGAGCGGTGCACTGAGTGTCACGGTGGGTTCTGATGGCGTGGTTTCAGTGACTACCCAGGGTTCTGCTGCTGCAAGCCAGGTAGGTACCTTGCAGACTGCAGATTTTATCAACCCATCCGGCTTGCAGCCAATGGGTGAGAATCTGTACCTGGAATCTGCAGCCAGTGGCTCACCGCAGATTGGTACCCCCGGACTGAGTGGTCTAGGTTCTCTGGTTCAGGGCTCGCTGGAAAGCTCGAATGTGAATGTTGTTGAGGAGCTGGTCAATATGATCGAAACCCAGCGTTCTTATGAAATGAATGCCAAGGCGATTTCAACTACTGATCGAATGCTCGCATACGTCAGCAATAACCTATAACCAATAAACAAGTTGCCCGATTTCTTCTGTACAAACTATCGATGATTCCAGGATGAAGACAAGCAGAAAAATATTGATGACCGGGCTCTGTGGGGTGGTTTTTCTGCAGCTGACCGGTTGTGTGACTACTCCGGTACCGATAGATCCAGCCTATGTACCGGCCGAACCCGTGCAGCAGGTAGCCCCGGTCTATAGTAATGGTTCGTTATTCCAGGGTATCACACACGTTGGGTTGTTTCGTGATCGGGTGGCTTTCCGACGTGGTGATGTTCTCACAGTACTACTGGTGGAAGATACCAATGCCAATAAGAAGGCGGAAACTACGACCTCGAAAGACAATAAAGTCGGCATTGATAATGCCACGGTACTGGGCTATGCATTGCCCAGTAGCAGCAAGTCAAAATTCACGCTTGGCTCGACGCTTAAATCGGCCAACTCTTTTGCCGGCAAGGGGGAGAGCAAGCAGAGCAATAAACTGACTGGCACGGTAACGGTAGTAGTCAGTGACGTGCTGCCGAACGGTAATCTTTTGATTCGCGGACAAAAATATCTTGAGGTCAATCAAGGGGCTGAATATGTGCGGATTTCCGGGATCGTTCGACCCGAGGATATAACACCAAGCAATCAGGTTAATTCTACTCAGGTGGCCGACGCGCACATCGAATATCGTGGTGCAGGCGTCGTTGCTGATTCCAATATCATGGGCTGGCTGTCACGGTTTTTCAACGGCAAGTGGTGGTTATTCTAAGCCCCACATAAGTTGTACTGATTCTGGTTGTCATTTCCTGTACTGGCCCGATAGTTTGCTAGAGCGGCAACAATTCACCGCCTCAGGCAGGCTGGCACAAGCAAGAGGCAAGCACTTGCCCGCTGCGTATCAATAATGTCCGGATTTGCGCCTGTATAGTTGTACGGCTATAGGCGGTATGAAAATTGCACTACATTTGTATGTACATACTTCTATTCCTGATACGGAGAACCAACGTGGCGACTGCAAGAAGGTCTTGGCATTTTCTGCACTACATGGGTATTGCCCTGCTGATAGCTACACAATTAACAGCTCCAGCCCGGGCCGAAAGAATCAAGGACCTGGCTACAGTGGCGGGTGTGCGCTCCAACCCGCTGGTAGGGTATGGTCTGGTGATTGGTTTGACCGGTACCGGAGACCAGAATACTGCCTACACTTCCCAAAGTCTCAAGAGTATGCTGAAACGATTCGGTGTGGTGTTGCCGGCTGGAACGACCCCGAAACCGAAAAATATTGCTGCAGTCATGGTTAGTGCGGCCCTGCCAGCCTTTGCCAAGCCCGGGCAACGTATCGATATTACCGTTTCCTCGATAGCCAATGCCAAAAGTCTACGAGGTGGCACCTTGCTGATGACCCCTTTGCATGGTGCAGACGGACGGGTTTATGCTTTGGCTCAGGGTAACCTGGTGGTGGGCGGGTTTGGTATTGACGCCAAGGATGGTTCCAGCATTACGGTCAATGTGCCCAGTGTCGGCCGCATACCCCGCGGTGCCAGTGTTGAAGTCGCAGCACCGACCCCTTTTGCAGGGAAGCGCTACCTGGTTCTGAATCTACACCACCCGGATTTTACCACGGCAGAACGTCTTTCCGAGACCATCAATGCGTTCATTGGCAAGGGCTCTGCCGTCCCCATAGATGCCACTTCGATTCGAGTGCAAGCACCGGTGTCTGCTGGTCAGAAAGTTGCGTTTGTCTCAACCCTGGAGGATCTAACCCTGGAGCCCGGAGAGGCTCCGGCACGGGTGATTATCAATTCAAGAACGGGTACAGTAGTGATCAGCCAGCACGTTCGGGTGATGCCGGCGGCCGTATCGCACGGCAGTTTGACGGTAACAATCAAAAGTCAGGATCAGGTCAGTCAGCCAAATCCTTTATCCAACGGCCAGACTGTGGTGGTACCCAAATCTGATATCAAGGTCGAGCAGCCTTCCACACGAATGTTTCTGTTTCAACCTGGAGTATTGCTGGATGAAATTGTCAGAGCTGTGAATCAGGTTGGCGCGGCTCCAGGTGACCTGGTGGCGATACTGGAGGCACTCAAGGAAGCCGGAGCATTGCGTGCCGAACTGGTGGTGATATAAGGCAGCATAATGATTCCAGTTAGCCTTCCAGCCAGCAGGATCTATACCGATTTTTCTGCCTTTGCCAGTCTTCGGGCTCAGGCTAGAGCCGATTCGCCAGCCGCCGCAAAGGAAGTGGCGACCCAGATGGAGTCACTGTTTTTACAGATGATGCTCAAGAGCATGCGTGAAGCAAGCTTGTCAGGCGGGCTGTTTGATAGTGATACCAGCAAAATGTATCGAGGCATGATGGATCAGCAACTTGCTCTGGTATTCGCAGGCCGTGAACCAGGTTTGGGTCTTAAGCAGTTTATCCTCAAGCAACTACAACAATTCGGGAACAAAGATACAGCAGCAGAAACATCTATTTCATCAGGCAATATGAATAAGACCAATGAGCAGTCACTCCAGCCTCTATCAAAAACTGTTGTACTTCCCCCTGTGTTGCGAATGCATGAGGCTTTGCAGACCCCTGTAATGAACAACACATCGTTGGGTATCTCCTATACTAACGCGGGTGCTGCCATAGAGCACGGGTCGGGTCAGGTTGCTAACAGAACCGAATTTGTTCGGGAACTTTTGCCTTTTGCCCAAGAGGCTGCACAAGCCTTGCAAATCTCTGCAAAAGTATTGGTGGCCCAAGCTGCATTGGAGACCGGTTGGGGCCAGTTTATGCCAAGATTGGAAAATGGAGCCAGTTCATTTAATTATTTTGGCATCAAGGCTAACCAAAGCTGGAAAGGCCGATCAACCCGCTCCATGACTACAGAAATTGAAAATGGTCGGGCCACAAAGCTTGCAGCAAATTTTCGGGTTTATCCTGATCGTCAGGCTGGTTTTGCCGATTACGTCAGCTTGTTGCAAACCACGCCTCGTTATCAGGAGGTTGTGCTAAGCAAAAGAGATGGCACGCAATTTATTGAGGGACTGCAGCGTGCAGGGTACGCAACGGATCCTGACTATACCGACAAAATCAGGGCAATACTAAGCAGTCCAGCCTTGGGTACGTCATTCAAGAATCCAGCCAAAGAGCCGATAGCAGAATACCGATCTACTGCTGCAGGCTCACACTAGAAAGGATAAGCAAATGGCAGTGAATAGCATATTAAACAATGCATTGTCTGGTCTGTTGGCTTCTCGTCAGGCAATGAGCACGATCAGTCACAATGTGGCCAATGTCAACACCCCTGGGTATAGTCGTCAGCGTGCGGAAATGACCACACGTAACAGCATTTTCATCAATAATTTCAACCCCGGTAGTGGTGTAGTGGTGGATCGGGTTCGACGTTTCTATGACAGCACATTACAGCAACAGGTTCGCAGTTCGGGTGCAGCTCTGCAGCAGTATGATGCATTGGCATCACTGGCTGCCGGTGTGGACAGCCTGATGACTGAATCGAGTTCAGGTATGGCCAGCAGTATACAGGATTTTTTTACTGCAGTTTCCAGCGTCAGCAATAATCCAACATCGACCGCAGAACGTCAGTTGCTACTCGATAGCGCCGGAACTTTGCTCAATCGATCCCAGTCCTTGTATACCCGTTTGGATGAAATCAGGGTTGGGACCAACAGCCGGCTGGAAACCACTGTGCAGACGATTAATCAACTGGCCAGCAATTTGGCCGAAGTCAATGCTGCGATTGGCAGAGCAGGTTCACTGGTACAGGGGGTTCCCAATGATCTGTATGATAAAAGAGATCAGTTGCTCGAAGAGTTGTCTGCAAAAATAGATTTGACCAGCACACAACTGGCTGACGGCACAGTTAATGTCTTTATCGGCAAGGGCGAGTCATTGGTTACAGGAGATAAAACTCGAACCCTGCGAGCCGGTATAAATCCTTTTGATGGGCGCAGACTTGAAGTTGAACTGAGCGATGGTGCCGGGTTCCATTCGATCTCTAGCAGTATCAACAATGGTGAATTGTTCGGGATTCTGCAGTTTCGCAAGGATGTGCTTGATCCCGCCTTCAATGGGCTGGGTCGGGCCATCACCAGCCTTGCCTTGAATGTTAATGCGCAACATCGTTTGGGGCAGGATCTTAACGGCAATCTCGGCGGGGATTTTTTTCGTGTGGGTACACCTGAAGTGTTGCCAAAAAATAACAATTCCAGTTTGGCGACCACGGCCGTTCCTGTGGTCGGGTACGCCAACGCACAGGCACTGACAACCGATAATTATGTGTTGAGCTGGCAGAATACAGCCTGGCAGCTGACCAATCAGCGCAGTGGGCAGGTGGTCACAATGACCGGAACTGGCACTACCACAGATCCTTTTATCGCTGAAGGTTTGTCCATGTCTGTAGCAGGAATAACAGCCGCAGCGGGTGATCACTACCAGTTTTTGATCCGGCCGACAGCTGTTGTGCCCCGGGATACTACTTTGGCAATTACCGACCAGAATGCGATTGCTGCAGCCGTACCCTTGCAAGCACAAACGGCCGCGGCAAATATCGGTACCTTGGTGGCGGGTAGTGTGACCAATACTGCAATAACGGCATTGCCGCTCGGTTCTCCAGCCGGGAATATTACCCTCACCTATAACCCGAATGCACTGGGTGCCGGAATTCCAGGATTTGATGTTACTGGAGGCCCGGGAGGAACTCTGGCCTATAATCCGGCTACAGAAAGCGCCGGCAAGACACTCACATTGGGCGGTACCTACGCGGGGATCAGCTTTCAGGTCAGTGGTGTACCGCAGGCTGGAGATCTGCTTACTGTGGCCGATAATACAGGTGGTGTTTCTGATAATGGCAATATGTTGCTGTTGCTGGCCCTGGGTACCAAAGGAGTATTGGATGGAGGGAATAATTCAATCTTGAAAGCGTATGGGCAGACTGTGGCACAAGTTGGATCGGTAAGCCGTCAAGCCAACATTAACCGCAGTTCTCAACAAAGTCTGTATGATTTTTCCGTGCAATCCAGGGAAAGTCTCTCCGGGGTCAATCTGGATGAGGAAGCGGCCAATTTGCTCAAGTTTCAGCAGACCTATCAAGCCGCATCGAAGGTCGTAGCCATATCAAATGCTCTGTTTAATGAATTGATTACTGCAATCGGAGGCTAAATGAGAATTGCCAGTAGCCAGATTTTTGCCAATGCATCGACCAACCTGAACCGTATTCAGTCGGATCTGGTTAAAACCCAGAATCAGATATCCACGGGAGATCGAATCAGTCGGCCCAGTGATGATCCGGCAGGGACATCCGGTATTCTACGCTTACAGGCGAGTCAGGCACGTCTGGATCAGTACCAGAGAAATTCTGATTATGCCCGCAATCGCTTGGGTCTTGAGGACAGCAGTCTGACTGCTGTTGACAACATTATGCAGCGGGTCCGGGAACTGGCTCTGCAGGCGGATAACAGTACCTTAACCTCCAGTGACCGGCAGGATATCCGGGCTGAGGTGCAGCAGCATCTGGATTCTTTGGTACAGATCGCCAATACTCAGGATAGCAGTGGGGAGTATATTTTTGGTGGTTCCAAAGGGCACAGCCAGTCGTTCACCGCCAATTCGGCCGGGGGCTTTGCCTACAACGGTGATAGTGGACAAAGGCTGGTGCAAATTGGCGATGGTCGGAGGATTGCGATCAATGATTCGGGGGCCAGCATTTTTCGGGATATCCGAATGGGTAACGGCACCTTCGGTGTGGCAGCCAACTCTGCGAATACCGGAACAGGTGTCATCAGCAATGGAACAGTGGTTAACCCTGTTGTCTGGGCTCCAGATACCTATACCATTACCCTTGCTGTTGGGACTACCACAACCTATGAAGTACGCAATTCAGCAGCTGTACTGGTCAGCAGCGGGACGTATCAGTCTAAGGCAGCGATCAGTTTCAATGGCGTCGAAGTCAATATCACAGGAGTACCTGCAAACGGTGATAGTTTTACCGTAGCACCAGCGAGCAACCGCGATCTTTTTACCACGGTAAAAAATCTGGTAAATACACTGGGGGGGGCTGGCACTGCAACAACACCGACCGCAGTGACCCAACAATTGAATATTCTGATTGGGGATATGGATCAATCATTCAATCATATCGTGGAGGCGCGAACTCATATCGGTAGTCGTCTGAATGCTCTGAAGTCGGAAGAAAATATGAATCAGGACCTGTCTTTGCAGGTGAGTTCTTCCCTGTCGAGACTTAAGGATACCGATCTTGCGGTAGCCGCATTGCATCTGAATCAGCAACTGACTGCATTGCAGGCAGCCTATCAAAGTTTTAGTACAATTCAGCGCTTGACTCTATTCAGCAGTCTGTAAATTAAGGGGTCAGAGCCCTTTTTTCAGAGCCCTTTTTATAGAGCACCAATGCCACGCAGGATGATTTGGGTTACTTGCTGCTTGGCCCGTTCAAACTGCGCGTCACTGAGACGCCGGTTGCCGTTCAAGGTGGTGATCTGTTGTTCAAAGTCCGCATAGTGCTGGGTTGTGGCCCAGATCATGTAAAGCAGATAGTTGGGTTCTATAGGCTCAATCAGACCCTTTTCAATCCACGCCTGAATACATTGAATCCGACGGGTAGTCCAGTCCTGAAGTTTGGTTTCCAGATAGTGCTGGATCACCGGTGCGCCACGCATAACCTCATTCGCCCAGACTTTGGAGCCGGCGGGGCGAGAACGGGATAAATCCATTTTGGCCTGGATGTAACGTGATAGGGCCTCAATCGGATGATCCATAGTATCGAAGTTTTTGGCAGCATTCAGCCACGCTTCGACGATGTTATTCAACACCTGTCGATACAGTATCTCCTTGGTCTCAAAATAGTAATGGAGGTTGGCTTTGGGCAGCCCGGCACGGCGGGCAATTTCAGTCGTGGTTGCGCCCTCGTAGCCATGCTCAGCAAAAACACTTTCTGCAGCTTGGAGCAGAGCATCGATATTTTCAGCACGAATCGCAGCTTTTCTTCTTTTTCCAACGGGTTTGTTCATGAATTGCCCGATAATTCGGTTACTGACTTCATATCCAGGTTTTTCGGGGCCATCAAATAGCGGTGGAAATTCCAGGTACCAGTACGGTTTGTGGTTGCAAAACTTCCACTTCTTGTATTATGCTGACCAATAGGTCAAGATTGTAGCAGACTGCTGCTGCAAGCGTAACCGACAACTTTTTCAAAGGCCGATTTGGGCGAAAGATAGCACCCGAAGATATCCTGCTTCATTACCCAATCAACAGGTGAGTGATATGCCAACAAAGATTCACAGCATCATCAATGGGGTCAGCCAGCCATCGACCAGTGGTCGATTTCATGCAGTATTTAACCCGGCGACCGGGGAACAAACCGGGCAGGTTGATTTATGTACTGCGGCCGAAGTTTCTACTGCAGTGGCTGCCGCGAAAACCGCATTACCCGGATGGGCGGCCACCCCACCACTGAAGCGAATCCGTTGTCTTTTTAATTTCAAGGCTCTGCTGGAGCAGCATGCGGAAAAAATAGCCCGCCTGCTGAGCACAGAGCATGGCAAAACCATAGATGATGCCTTGGGCGAGCTGTCGCGCGGTATTGAAGTAGTGGATTTTTGCTGTGGTATCCCGCAACTGCTCAAAGGCGAATTCAGTCGTAATGTCGGTACTGGAGTTGATACCTGCTCTGAACGCCAGCCCCTGGGTGTGGTGGCCGGGATTACACCTTTTAATTTTCCGGTCATGGTGCCGATGTGGATGTACCCGGTGGCGGTGGCCTGCGGCAATACCTTTGTGCTTAAGCCCTCTGAGCGTGATCCGTCGGCCGGCCTTTTTGTCCAGGAACTGATCGCCGAGGCAGGTTTTCCACCCGGTGTGATCAATTTGGTCATGGGGGACAAGGAGGCGGTCGACACCCTGCTGACACATCCGGATGTGAAGGCTGTTAGTTTCGTCGGTTCCACCCCAATTGCCGAGTATGTGTACCGTACCGGAGCCGCTAACGGCAAGCGGGTACAGGCCCTCGGTGGTGCCAAAAACCATATGGTGATCATGCCCGATGCGGACATGGAACAAGTGGCCGATGCACTGATGGGCGCGGTCTATGGTTCGGCCGGTGAGCGTTGCATGGCGATATCGGTGGCGGTTCCGGTGGGTGATCAGACCGCTGATCGTCTGATTGAGATTATGCGGCCACGGATTGAGGCACTCAAGGTCGGTCCGGCCAGTGACAGTCAATCCGAAATGGGACCATTGATTACCCGGGATAGCCTGGATCGGGTTAGCGGCTATCTGGAGCAGGGTGTGGCGGATGGGGCAACACTGGTTGTCGATGGTCGAAAACAGCGGCAGCCTGCCTGGGATAACGGTTATTTCATAGCCGGCTCCCTGTTTGATCATGCCACACCCGAGATGTCCATTTATACGGACGAAATATTCGGACCGGTACTGGTGGTGGTTCGTGCGGGCAGTTTTGCTGCTGCTCTGGAAATGGTTAATGCCCATGAATTCGGTAACGGTGCTGCGATATTTACCCGTGATGGGGACAGTGCCCGCAGTTTTGCCAATGCGGTAGAAGCCGGTATGGTGGGAGTCAATGTACCGATTCCGGTGCCGGTGGCCTATCACAGTTTTGGTGGCTGGAAGCGTTCGTTGTTTGGTGACCATGCAATTTATGGCTCGGAGGGTGTGCATTTTTATACCCGCTTGAAAACAGTCACCACCCGTTGGCCGACCGGAATTCGTACCGGGGCGAAGTTTAATTTCCCCACCTTGGAGTGAGATGACAGGGTATTGAGGCTTGTTTGCAAACAAGCCATTTCCTGCAGGGGCAGGAGCAGCTTTATGAATATTGTTTGTACATTTAGGAGACTAAGAAGATGGCAAAACTGAAAGCCGGATTGATCCAGATGAGTCTGAAGGGTGACGCATCGATGAGCCCGCAGCAGATTCGTGAGAAAATGCTGGAAGCCCATATTCCGTTTATCGAAGAAGCGGGCCGAAAAGGGGTGCAGGTGTTGAGTTTTCAGGAAGTATTCACCCAGCCCTATTTTTGTCCCAGTCAAGATGCCAAGTGGTACGCTGCTGCGGAAAGTATTCCGGATGGCCCCACCGTGAAGTTGATGCAGGAGTATGCAAAAAAATTCAGCATGGTGATGGTGGTGCCAATCTATGAAGAGCATATGACCGGGATCTACTACAACACCGCCGCAGTGATCGATGCCGACGGTTCTTACATGGGCAAGTATCGCAAAACCCATATTCCACATGTGGCCGGGTTCTGGGAGAAATTTTTCTTCAAGCCCGGGAACACCAGTTGGCCGGTATTTGACACCGCCTACTGCAAGCTCGGAGTCTATATCTGCTATGACCGCCACTTCCCCGAAGGCTGGCGCGCATTGGCCCTCAGTGGTGCAGAGTACATCATCAATCCGTCGGCAACGGTTGCCGGCTTGTCCGAGTATTTGTGGAAGCTGGAACAACCGGCTTCGGCCGTGGCCAATGGCTGTTATATCGGGGCGATCAACCGGGTTGGTACGGAAGCCCCCTGGAATATCGGCGAATTTTATGGCCAGAGTTACTTCGTTAACCCGCGTGGCCAGATCGAGAAAATCGCTTCTCGTGATCAGGATGAAATGATCATTCATGATCTGGACATGGACATGGTGCGTGAAGTACGCAATACCTGGCAGTTCTTCCGCGATCGGCGGCCGGAAAATTATGCTGTTCTGACCGAAATTTGATGCTGGTGCTGCGCTGGTTTTTTATCGAGAATAGGGAAGTGCTGGTGTGGAGATGAAGGTATCAACCGGTGCTACGTCACCTGCAGCTGCTATTGATATTCAAGATCTTTCTCTGGTCTTCAAGACTGCAGATGGTCTGGTTAATGCCCTGTCCAGGATAACTCTCGAAGTCCAGCGTGGTGATTTTGTCTCCTTTATCGGCCCATCTGGCTGTGGCAAAACCACTCTGTTGCGGGTTATTGCCGACCTGGAGCAGCCGACTGAAGGCAATATTGAGGTCAATGGGGTTAGTCCACACGAGGCTCGACTAGCCCGCGCCTACGGTTATGTATTTCAGGCTGCTGCTCTGTATCCCTGGCGCACTATTGAACGAAATGTGGCCTTGCCGCTGGAAATTGCCGGTATCGATCGTGCCGAACAACGCCGCTGCGTCGCACAGTTTCTGGAATTGGTGGAGCTGCAGGGATTCGAGAAAAAGTTCCCCTGGCAGTTGTCCGGTGGCATGCAGCAACGGGCTTCCATTGCCCGAGCGCTGTGTGTCAAGCCTGAGTTGCTGTTAATGGACGAGCCCTTTGGTGCACTGGATGAAATCGTCCGGGATCATTTGAACGAGCAGCTGCTAAAATTGTGGCTGAAGACCAACAAGACGATTATTTTTGTGACGCATTCGATTCCAGAGGCGGTATTTTTGTCGAACCGTATTGTGGTGATGTCACCTCGCCCGGGTCGAATCATCGACATCATCGACACCAATTTTCCCTCTCAGCGAACACTCGATATCAGGGAAACACCGGCGTTTATCAACATCGCTCATCAAGTACGTGAAGGCTTGCGTGCCGGGCATGACTGATATGACTTCCGGGGGCAGCATAGCTACTGATGATGCGCAAATTACCCCGGTTCTTTCACACTGGCAGCGGCTGATGGGAGGAACAGCTGGGCCGGTTACCGTTATGGTGCTTGGTCTGTTCGTGATCTGGTATATCGCCGTGATCTTCTTGAATACTCCCTGGCAGATCGATAAATTCAAGCGTGCTCACAAGCAGTGGACTACGCTGGAACTGGTGCTGGGCACCATGCAGCAGCGTCGCCCCGTGATTCCGGCACCGCATCAGGTGCTGGTGGAGCTGAATAAGACCGTGCTGCAGAAAAATGTGACTTCCCGACGCAGTTTAGTCTATCACTCGGCGGTGACACTGTCCTCAACCTTGCTGGGGTTTTTGACCGGCGGTCTGCTGGGCATCCTGCTGGCAGTAGGAATCGTTCACAAGAAATCGCTGGACAAGAGCTTGATGCCATGGATCATTGCTTCACAGACGGTCCCGATCCTGGCGATCGCCCCGATGGTCATTGTTGTCCTGGGGGCTATCGGCCTTAAAGGGTTGATTCCAAAATCCATTATTTCGATGTATCTGTGCTTTTTTCCGGTTGCTATCAGTATGGTTAAAGGTCTGCGATCGCCAGATTTTTTGCAACTCGATTTAATGCGTACTTTCAGTGCCAGCAAAAGTCAAGTGTTCTTCAAGTTGCGTTGGCAATCCTCTTTACCTTATCTTTTTACCAGCCTGAAAGTGTCAGTCGCCATTAGTTTGGTGGGTGCGATTGTCGCTGAATTGCCCACCGGTTCACAGGCGGGCCTTGGCTCTCGATTATTGGCCGGTTCGTACTATGGGCAGACCGTACAAATCTGGGCCGCACTGGTGGCGGCGTCGGTTCTGGCAGCTAGCCTGGTCACCTTGATTGGGGTTATTGAGCGGCTGGTTTTCAAACGGATGGGAGTACACTGAGCATGTTTCAGGGGCTGGGCCGGGGTCTGTTACTGCTGGGTATGGTGCTGGTGGGTGCGGGATACAGTCTGGTGTATTTGCATCAACATGCCGGGGCTGTCGGTATGGGTTTCTGGCTGTTTGTTTTGGTATTTTGTTTGATGACCTGGGTCGGAATCAATGCTGTAGCTGAGCACGAGACGCTACGCAAGAACCTGCAGCGGTTGATCGATATTCTGGTTCCCCTGTGTTTCGGGATGTGGCTGCTGTATTTATGGGAAGTGGTAACCGTTGGTTTCGGAGTACCCAAAGTATTGCTGCCGGCGCCCAGCGATATTGCCCTCAAGCTTATTGGATCGTTGGATATTCTGCGCAAGGACTTTTATCAGACTTTCGCAAAAGCGGTACTCAGTGGTTATGTAATCGGCTGTGGAGCCGGATTTTTGATCGCAATTCTGGCTGATCGATTCGATTTTTTGCGCCGTGGCCTGTTGCCTATGGGGAACCTGGTCAGCGCTCTTCCGATTGTCGGAGTCGCGCCTATTATGGTGATGTGGTTTGGTTTTGACTGGCAGTCCAAAGCAGCGGTGGTGGTGATCATGACGTTTTTTCCGATGCTGATCAATACCGTAACCGGCCTTAATGCCGTACGTGCCATGGAACGTGATTTGATGTATTCCTATGGAGCGTCCTATAATCAGACCTTGCTGAAACTACGCTTGCCGACGGCATTGCCATTTTTGTTCGATGCTTTGAAAATCAATTCTACTCTAGCCATGATTGGAGCTATCGTGGCTGAGTTCTTTGGGACCCCAATTGTCGGTATGGGCTTTCGGATCTCCACCGAGGTCGGACGGATGAATATCGATATGGTATGGGCGGAGATTGTGGTTGCAGCCCTGGCCGGATCCGCATTTTATGGGATCGCGGTATTATTTGAGCGGTATTTTACCTCCTGGCATCCAGCACAACGGCATTGATGGAGGTAGCAGCAGTAGGTAACCCCGTACTGAAACGGGTATGTCCCGAATCAGGTAAACACAGTAGAGGAGATTAAGATGAAACGATGGACAACATTAGCAGTAGCAGCAGTGATGGGTGTTGCAGCTGGTACTACACAGGCCGCTGACAAGGTTACACTCCAATTGAAGTGGGTCACCCAGGCCCAGTTTGCGGGTTATTACGTGGCCAAGGACAAAGGGTTTTATAAAGCAGAAAATCTTGATGTTACGATTAATCCCGGTGGTCCGGATGTGGCTCCGGCCCAGGTGATTGCCGGTGGCGGCGCCGATGTGGTTATCGACTGGATGCCGTCTGCCCTGGCGTCACGGGAAAAAGGTGTTCCGCTGGTCAATATTGCCCAACCATTTAAACGTTCCGGTATGATGTTGACCTGTCGCAAGGAAACCGGCATCAAAAAACCGACAGACCTGCGTGGCCGGACCCTGGGTGTGTGGTTTTATGGGAATGAATATCCCTTCCTGAGCTGGATGGCCAAGCTCGGTATTTCTACCGATGGCAGTGCCAAGGGGGTGAAGGTTTTGAAACAGGGTTTTAATGTGGATCCGCTGTTGCAGAAACAGGCAGATTGTATTTCCACCATGACCTATAACGAATACTGGCAGGTCATCGAAGCCGGCATCCCGGCCAGCGACCTGGTGGTGTTCAAGTATGAAGATCAGGGGGTGGCTACGCTGGAAGATGGCCTTTATGTGCTAGAGAAAAATCTCAAGAAGCCGGCATTTGTCGAGAAAATGGTGCGGTTGGTTCGTGCCAGCATGAAAGGCTGGGCCTGGGCCCGTCAACATCCCAAGGAAGCCGCCATGGTGGTACTGGAAAATGATGCATCTGGTGCGCAGACTGAAGAGCACCAGATCCGCATGATGGGTGAAATCAACAAGCTCACTGAAGGCTCAAACGGGGCATTGAATGAGGCAGATTATGCCCGTACCGTCAAAACTTTGATGTCCGGTGGTTCCACACCGGTAATTACCAAGGAACCAAAAGGTGCCTGGACCCATATGATTACCGATAAAGCATTGAAGTAATCAACTATAGAGGCCGGGGCAAAAAACGCCCCGGTCTTTTTTTAGCAAAATATTATTTTTTATAAAATGGTATAAGAGTCAGAACTCGGCCATTCAGGAGGCTATAGCCTCCTGCTACCCGGAAGCATTTATACTTTGGGAGCACATGCCAGGTCTGGGGATAATCACATATTCAATAGAGGTGAACGAATGTCGCTTCATATTCAAGGTGGTACGGCGGTGACTGCTGATGCCATGACCCGCGCTGATGTATTGGTTGATGACGGCAAGATTGTCGCGGTGGGTGAGAACTTGGATGTACCTACGGGTGCTGAACGGATTGATGCCGGCGGTTGCTATGTAATGCCGGGTGGTATTGATCCCCACACCCATATGGAATTGCCATTTATGGGGACCGTGGCGTCTGAGGATTTTTTCTCTGGAACCACGGCGGCCATGTGTGGTGGCACCACCATGATTATCGATTTTGTTATTCCGGGTCCGCAGCAAGATTTGCTGGAGGCTTATCATACTTGGCGTGGTTGGTCAGAGAAAGCGGCCAGCGACTACTCTTTCCATGTCGCCGTGACCTGGTGGGATGACAGTGTTGCCGAGGCCATGGGGACCCTGACTCGCGAATACGGAGTCAACAGTTTTAAGCATTTTATGGCCTACAAGGGCGCCATCATGGCCGATGATGAAATCCTCGTGAACAGCTTTACCCGAGCGCGCGAACTGGGTGCGATCTGTACCGTGCATGCCGAAAATGGTGAGCTGGTTTTTCGCCTGCAACAGGAAATGCTGGCCAAAGGCATTACCGGACCCGAAGGTCATCCCTTGTCACGCCCCCCCGAGGTCGAGGGAGAGGCTGCCAACCGCGCGATCCGGATCGCCCAGGTGTTGGATACCCCGGTGTATCTGGTGCACACTTCCTGCAAGGAAGCCCTGGAGGCCATCACCCGGGCCAGAAATGAAGGCCAGCGGGTATTTGGCGAATGTTTGCCAGGGCATCTGCTGGTGGATGACAGTGTGTATCGTGATCCCGACTGGAGTTATGCCGGGGCCCATGTCATGAGCCCCCCATTTCGACCCAAAGAGCACCAGGAAGCACTCTGGCATGGCCTGCAATCGGGTGTCTTACAGACGACCGCAACCGATCATTGCTGTTTCTGTGATGATCAGAAGCGGATGGGTATCGATGATTTTACCAAGATTCCCAATGGTTGCAGCGGGGTCGAGGACCGGATGCATGTATTGTGGCATCATGGCGTAAACACCGGTCGCCTGACCCCCAGCGAGTTTGTCGCCATTACCTCAACGAATGCGGCCAAAATTTTCAATATCTATCCACGCAAAGGCGCGATTGCTGTCGGCGCCGATGCAGACCTGGTGATCTGGGACCCGCTGAAGGAGCGTACGATTTCCAAAGACACTCACCATCAGCAGATTGACTTCAATATTTTTGAAGGAATGACCGTGCAAGGTGTGAATGTGACCACGATTTCCCAAGGTAAGGTGACTTACCAGGATGGCGATGTGCGCAGTATCCGAAGCAGTGGCCGCTACATTAATCGGCCGGTTTTCGCGCCCTTTTATGGAGCCATGAAGAAACGTCGGGAGCTGCTCAAACCGGTAGCGGTCAAGCGGGTAAAATAGCCACTGCTACATGGCACTGTAGCCTGGGCCACCCCCTCCTTCGGGAGTGACCCAGTGAATATTGCCGGTGGGATCCTTGATATCACAGGTTTTGCAGTGGATGCAGTTCTGGGCGTTAATCTGTAGCACAGGCTCGCCATTCTCTAGGATGATCTCGTACACTCCGGCCGGGCAGTAGCGTTGCTCGGGTGTAGCATAGTGTTTGAAATTGACCGCGATGGCTTTGCCTGGATCGCGTAGCTGTAGATGACAGGGCTGGTCTTCTTCATGAAAGGTATTGGCCAGATAGACCGAAGACAAGCGATCAAAGCTGATCTTGCCATCGGGTTTTGGGTATTCGATGGGCAGGCAATTCTTGGCCTCTTTGAGCTGTTTATGATCGGCGTGGTTGTGCAGCGTCCAGGGCCCTTTACCGTGCAGGATATAGGCTTCGAGTGCGCCGTTACTCAATCCCGCCAGCAAACCATGATGAAACCCGGGACGGATATTGCGCACTTCCTTGAGTTCACTCCAGATTCGGCTTTTCTGCAAAGCACTGGAGTAGCTTTCGAGGCTGGTTTTGCGGTCTTGCTGCAGGGCAGTGAAGGCTGCTTCGGCAGCCAGCATACCCGACTTCATGGCAGTATGGGTGCCCTTGATACGGGCGACATTCAAAAAACCTGCAGCATCACCGATCAGCGCACCACCGGGAAAAACCAGTTGTGGTATTGATTGAAATCCTCCTTCAACCAGGGAGCGGGCACCATAAGCGATACGCCGACCCCCTTCCAGCATTGGTTTGATTGCCGAATGATGCTTGAAGCGCTGAAATTCCTCGAACGGGTTTAGATACGGGTTCTGGTAATCGAGGCCGACAACAAAGCCGACTGCAACCTGGTTGTCATTCAGATGGTAGATGAAGGAGCCGCCGTAGGTTTTTTGATCCAGCGGCCAGCCAATGGTATGGATCACTGTGCCTGGATGACTTTGTTTTGGGTCGACTTCCCACAGCTCCTTGATACCCAGGCCATAGGTTTGTGGGTCGCAGGTCTTGCGCAGCTGGTAGTGTTGTTCGAGTTCGCCGGTCAAAGAACCCCGACAGCCTTCAGCGAACAGCGTATAACCAGCCTGCAGTTCGACGCCTGGCTGATAGTTGCTACCCTGCGTACCCAGTTTGGTGATACCCATGTCTCCGGTTGCCACGCCGACAACGGTATCGCGTTCATCGAAGAGAATTTCAGCTGCAGCAAATCCGGGGAAAAGATCAGCCCCGGCCGACTCTGCTTGCTCGCCTAGCCAGTGGCAAAGCCTACCCAGACTGATGATGTAATTGCCATTATTATGCATTGCCGGGGGCGTTGGCAGTTTGATGGCACGTTTTTTCGTCAGATAGATAAAACGGTCATTGTTGACTACGGTGGTTACCGGTGCGCCCTGTTGTTGCCAGTTGGGCAGTAATTCATTGAGAGTAACCGGGTCCAACACTGCGCCGGAAAGGATGTGAGTGCCGATTTCTGCCCCTTTTTCCAACACACAGATACTGTAGTCTGTATTGTGTGCACTACAGAGCTGGCGAAAATGAATTGCTGCTGCCAGACCGGAAGGGCCAGCGCCGACGACAGTGACGTCATAGGGCATGGATTCGCGCGGTATCTGGGTATCTGTATTCGACATGAACGTTATCCTGGGTAGCTGTGGATCATAAAGGAGGATGCTAGTATAGCTTTGTGTTCTCTAGCAGACATACCATACAGCACATTCTGTTTTCAAATTACAGCACTTCAGTGCTCTGTCCACAAGCCACTGGTTTTTGTTGTCGAATAGGTAACCTTAGCGTGCAGCAAAGGCACTTGTTATGCCATAATCAATTGTATTGAGAAAGTAATTTTTTAAAAGGAGAAAGATTATGGGTCATAAAAAAGAATCTAATCATAAATACAAACACGAGCATGCAGAGGGGAAATCTCACAAGAGACTGGCACGTAATTTTTATGAAGAGGAATTGGCCCGTTTGCAGATCGAGCTGGTCAAGCTGCAGGAATGGATCAAACATGAGGGTTTGAAAGTGGTGGTGGTGTTCGAAGGCCGTGACGCTGCTGGCAAGGGGGGCTGCATCAAACGCATCACCCAGTGTTTGAATCCACGGGTTTGTCGGGTCGTGGCATTGCCAGCCCCGACCGAGCGGGAAAAAACCCAATGGTATTTTGAGCGATATTCGCAACATCTTCCTGCAGCTGGTGAGATGATTCTGTTTGATCGTAGCTGGTACAACAGGGCTGGTGTCGAGCATGTTATGGGATTTTGCACGGAGGACGAATATCGGGAATTCCTGCGCTCCTGTCCTGAATTTGAACGCATGCTGGTTCGCTCCGGGGTCAGTTTGATCAAGTACTGGTTTTCGGTCAGTGATGATGAGCAGGAGCGACGATTTCAAGCGCGTATCATGCACCCGACCAAAAGATGGAAACTCAGTCCCATGGATCTGGAGTCACGTTCCCGCTGGGTCGAATATTCCATAGCCAAGGACGTAATGTTCGCTCACACCGATATCAAGCAGGCACCCTGGTTTGTCGTTGATGGAGATGACAAAAAGCGGGCTCGTCTGAACGTGATCAGCCACTTATTAACTCAGATTGAGTACCAGGATTTAACCCCGGAACCGATAAAACTGCCTCCCAGACAGGATAAGATTGGCTATGTTCGCCCTCCAATGAGTGACCAAACCTTCATCCCCGAGATTTATTGACCAGGAAAAAAGGGGTCAGTGCCCGTTGAGCATCCCATGGTGTTTGCCCGCAACACATTTTACTTTGATGCCGGTGATTGTCATGATCGAGCCCACCTGAAGTGCGGAAAGAAGGAGTTATCTGATCAGATTCACAGGGTATTGCGAGGTATTTCAATGGTTCTCTGTCCCCTTTACCCATTGTGTATACCACTCGACAGTCGTGCTCATTCCATCCTCCATGGTGTGAGAAGGACGCCATCCAAGTATTTTGTGAGCTTTTGAGCAATCGAGATACTGCCGCAGTATCTCATGGCACGCCTGATTGAGTATTATCGGCTCTAGATCCACTTTGCCCATATGCGAGAGTATCATGGCGACCATTTCAAACACTGACATTGGCCGTTCGGCACCAAAGTTGAAGGCCTCGCCGGCGAGGCCCTTCTCATCGATCGCCTCGGCGAGCTGGATGTAGGCCTCGGCAGCGTCATAGACATAGAAGTAGTCACGTACAAATTTGCCATCGCTCCTGATTATTGGCTGTTCACCCGCCAGCACTGACCTTATGGTCCCGGGCACAAGCCTGTTGAAGTTAAGGTCTCCCGGGCCAAAGAGGTTGCCGCATCTGGTTACAGCCACCGGTACTTTGTAGGTGTGGTAGTAAGAGAGCGCAATAAGATCTGCGCAGGACTTGGAGACGTCGTAGGGGTACCTGCCTATCAGCGAGGTCTCCTCAGTGTAGGGTAGCGCCTCGTGGCACCCATAGGCCTTGTCGCTGGATGCCACGATCACACGCTTTAGAAGCTTCGGGCACTCCTTGGCGGCCTCCATGAGGTTCCAGGTGCCCTTTATGTTGGCTTCAAAGGTTGATAATGCTGACCTCGATGCAGTGCCGACGATGGTTTGGGCTCCAAGGTGAAAAATTGTGTCTACTTCGTATTCATTTACGGCCCGGAGAACCGTCTGATAGTCCTCAAGCTCCCCCCTCAACACGTTGACCCTTTCGAGCATGCCTGTGGTAACAAGCCTGCTCCCCGCTACCCAGTCCCTTACCAGGCAGATGACGTTGGCATGTTTCTTTATCAGGTTGTCAACCAGTGCTGTGCCCAAAAGGCCGGTGGCCCCGGTGACGAAAACATTTTTCTTGGTCCAAAAGTCTTTGTTTACCATATTTTCCATGGCGCCTTTCCCTTTGTCCAAAGCGATTCTAGCTGATTTTTCTCTCTCAGTGTGTCCATGGGCTGCCAGAATCCGCTGTGGCGGAAGGCCATGAGCTCACCGTCAGAGGCGAGTCCTTCGAGAGTATCTCGCTCGAGGACAGAGGTGTCGTCCTTCAAGTAGTCGAAGATGCCTGGTTCAAAGACGAAGAACCCCCCGTTTATCCACCCCTCGGCAGTCTGGGGCTTTTCAGAGAACTCTGCGACCTTGTCGCCGGTGATTAACAATTCACCAAAGCGTGACGGGGGGTGGACAGCCGTGACGGTTGCGAGTTTTCCGTGGCTCCTGTGGAACCCTAAAAGGGCTGTGATATCCACAGCACCAAGTCCGTCGCCATAGGTGACCAAGAAGGATTTGCTACCTATCCAGTCCTTGAGTCTCAGGACCCTGCCGCCGGTCATGGTTTTGAGCCCCGTGTCTACTACCCCTATCTTCCAATCGGTGTTGTTGGCGCAGATGACCTCCTTGGAGCCGTCCTTCATGTCCAGGGTAAAGTCCGAGTTGTAAATGTAGAAGTTATGGAAGTACTCTTTTATCATCTCACCCTTGTAACCACAAGCCACGAGAAAGTCTTTTTGGCCGTGGGCTGCATATAGGCTCATGATATGCCAGAGTATGGGTTTGCCACCGATCTCCACCATGGGTTTGGGTCGGGCGGAAGTTTCCTCTGCGAGTCGAGTACCTAGACCTCCGGCCAGGATAACTACCTTCATGGTATGATCTTTGGTGCTGGTATGGGGATGATAAACTTTCCTCCCCGTGCTCTGTACTGCTTTTGCTGGGCCATTATCTCTGCGGCAAAATTCCATGCGAGTATGACCACATAGTCTGGCATACGCTCACAGAGCGTGGATACCGGGAGCACTGGAAGGTGCATCCCAGGTGTCAGAAGCCCCACCTTCATGGGGTTCCTGTCTACCGTGTAGTCGATGAAGCTTGTATCGATTGAGCAATAGTTAAGCAGCGTGCTCCCCTTGGCCGGGGCGCCATATGCGGCCACCTCTTTGCCCTCGGATTTTAGCCCCTCGAGGAGGGCGCGCAGTTCTGATCTGTTGTTAAGGACCCCGGCTGCGAACTGCTCGTAAGTCGAAAAGTCCGCAAAGCGATCGGCAGTTTCTCGTTCCCTGATTAGAAGGACTTCTTCGGCATGTTCGGCACAGGTTTCAACATGTCCTGCATACATCCTCAAAGAGCCTCCGTGAACCGGGACAAAGTCTACCTTCCTTATGCGCAGGCCGACCTCCTCACAGAGCCTCATGAGCGCAGTTACGGAGAAGTAGCATAGGTGTTCGTGGTAGACAGTGTCATACTCCAGACCGGTGAGCATCTCCCCCAGGTAGGGTGACTCGATGATGACGAGCCCCTCCTTGTCGAGAAGGGTTTTGGCTCCAGCCAGAAACCCCTGCGTGTCGTCCACATGGGCGAGCACATTGTTGCCGATGACCGCCATGGCGCTGCCGTAGCTGGTTTTGAGTCTTTTGGCTTCCTCGGTACCGAAGAAGATATTCTCCGTTCTTATCCCTTTCTCCCGTGCTATCTTGGCGATATTTGTGGCTGGTTCAACCCCGAGTGTCTTTATACCGAGGTCCTTGAAACAGGATAGAAGGCTCCCGTCGTTGGAAGCTGTTTCCACCACCAGGTCTTCTCCACCAAGGCTGAGGAGATCGGTTACCGTCGCAGCGTATCTCCTGTTGTGCTCGGCTATCGTCTCAGAAGTCCCGGTGACATAGATGTAGTCGGAGAACAGTACCTCCGGGCTTATTACGTCAAGTAGCTGGACAAGCGAGCAATCTGTGCAGAAGTAGACGTCAAGCGGGTAGCGACACTCGCCAGCGAACTCCTCGGGGGACTTGGGAAAAGAGTTGGCAAGCGGGGTCGGGCCAAGCCCGAGAAACATCTTTAGATTCGTGCCTGAGCAGGCCCTGCAGGTTGTTCTTTTGTGGTGCGTCATCTTGTACTTTCCTATCGGCATCAAGTTTGCTTCTTGAACTGGGGTGTTTTCGTCCCAAGCTCAAAATCCTTTATGCTTCGCTTCCACTCGGCAAGTGTTCCGGTGAAACGGTATTTGAGCATATTCTTGAAGAAGTCTAGACATGTGGATGCCCTCACGTGAGACATACCGCCGCCCCTCATCCTTGCGAAGACGTTAAACTCTAATACTCGAAGTCCCATATAATGCGCCTTTATCATCACCTCGGGGTCGAAAAACCACTCTCTGGAGGTCAACTGCATGGCTTCAACGGCTTCCCTCGGTAGTATCTTGGGAGTGCCGTTAATGTCTAAAGACTCAAGCCGTGGGTAAAGTATTCTGACGAAGATATTGTATGCGGTCGAGACTATCTTTCTGAGAGCACCATCCATTCTGAACCTCCTGCGCGCCTTCACCAGTACCCGGCCATTAGAGGCTTGAGCAGTCTCGTAGAGGCTTACCACGTCATTGGCGTCTATCTGGCCATCGGCCGGTATAAAGCCCACCCAAGGGGCATGGCATAGCGGGATGCCAGAAAGCAAGCCGTTGCCATAACCGTTATTGAAGGGTACTTTGTGAGGGACTACCCGGGGGAAGGTCTTGGCCATCTCCCTGATAAGTTTCCCAGTGTTGTCCGTACTGCCATTGTCGACGGCAATAAGCTCAAGGCAAATGCCTGCACTGTCGAATGCCTCGATCATCTTCGGTATGGTAAACCCTACGATCTCCTCCTCGTTGTAGCAGGTCATGACAAATGAGATATCAGGTATGAAGTTGTTAGTGGACTTGTCCATGGTTTGTAAGCGTGGCGTGATCAGGCGTGCTGATACCAGCTGGTTAAGCAATTATTGTCACTTTTTGTGTGTGCTTGAATGCATAGAGGCGCCTCTTCATCACCAGAACATCGGTGGTGGAACAAGTTAATAGATCAGGCAGTTTTACTCATCTATCAATCGCAAATAGTGTTGTGGTTGCATTGTCTTTCATCAAGTGCTTTCTTTCAAGCATTTGTTCTGCACAGCATTTTCAGTTGACCATTGACATGTGCAGAGTTGAGCAGCGATAATTATTTTTAAGAAACTCATTTATGCAGTTCACCATCCATCAATACCCGAAAAAATAGAATATTTAAACAAGATTGACGGGTAAAGGATTTAATGACAAGCACCCGATTGTCAGGAACATCATTGGATACGGTGCCCGCGGACGGGAGCATTGCGGGCACAGCGGATTTCAACGGTGATAACAAGGGAGAAATTCTGTGATGGAATAGTCGTGGTGTTGCTGTCCTGTGATTGATGAATGGGGCAACGCTACAACGTAGTGTTTCTCTGGGGACAGTGCCCGTACAATGAAATGCCAAAAAGTAGTTACATCTCCCGAAATCCTCTGTACCGAAGATATCTTCTAAAAAATGCAGGCTTATTTCGAGCTGGATGAGGAGGTGCAAGGAGCCTGGAGGGTGATTGTGGTCTCCTCCAGCACGGGGCACGAGCTCAGCGTTGGCGCTGACCGGAAGTATTGCCATGACTGCTGCAGTGTGCAGGATGACCTACAAGGGTTGGTGTTTCGTAGCGAATACGTTATAACTCAGATACCTATTCAAATGCCGGAAAGCTCCGGAAAATCGAACTTGATGAGAGATCTCCAGGCATGAAGGATTACCTTGCCCTTTTGCGAAAGCACCATATCGCGAGAGGAATCGTTTTAGTACTGACCAGCAGAATACTCAAGGCCGCAATTGCGTTTGCTACCGGAGTGATTGTCAGCCGTGAGCTGGGTGCTGCCGCATTTGGTTTGTATTCCTTTTTCATGGTTGTGCTCATCATCGGTATGGAGCTGGCTGTGAGTGAAGGCCTGAATTTTGGACTCGTACATTTTGTATCAACTACTGTTGAGCATGACAGAAATCTTGCCAATGGCTATGTGAGAACTGCCCTGAAGGCCAAGCTAATTGGTGTGGTAGGGTTGGTTTGTCTGACTGTAGTTACCGGATTTCTGTTTCTGCCGTTATTCCCTGCCCAGCAATATTTGCTTGTTCCATTATTGTTTGGTGCCGCAGGCGCCGGATTCGCCTCTTTATGGAGAGGTACTTTAGCCAATTTGCAGGCACAGCGCAGATTTCAGGAATTCTCGATCCTCAGCGTTGTACCCAACATGGTCAATATTGTTCTGATTTTGGACTTTATACTTTTTGGCTTTTTGACATTGAAGATAACACTGTCAATTATTGTGATCGGCTTTCTCCTGGGGCTGATATACGGAATGTCTTTTCTACCTGAAGGCATTGTACGATTGAGAGAACCTGAACATGCCATGCGAGATCTCATCGGTTTCTCCAAATGGACCATTCTTTACTCTATATTGACCGTTTTTCTCCACCGTCTGGATGTTTTGTTGCTTTCCATTGTTGCAAGCCCAGTTACGGTTGGTGTATACGCGGTAGCGGCAATGCTGGCCAACATTATCTATATTTTTTACGAGGCCGGGATTGCGGTGCTTCTGCCTAATGCGAGCCGAATTAAAACCAAAGAGGATTTTCGACACTTTCTTCCAAAATCACTCATGGTAACAACTGTACTTTCACTGGCTGGAGTCTTTGTATTTATATTTGCTGACCTGATTATCGACCTGGTGTTTACCTCAGAGTATGCATCTACAGCACCTATTCTCAGGATTTTGTCTTTAGGGCTTGTATTTACAGTTCTATTTGACCCACTGTCCATCATTGTGCTGGCAAAAGGGAAACCACAAAAGGCAGTTGGCGTGACCGGTCTGTCCTTGGCCGCCTTTATACTGGCAGCTGTAGTCCTGTATCCCTCATTGGGAGCGACCGGTATCGCCTGGGCCACCGTAATCTCACGAGTAATCAGCGGCCTTGCTTTTCTAATACTAGCTCGGCGTGAAGTTACATAATCAGGAGTTGCCTTGTTCATGCCTTCTTGAGAAACAGGAAGGTCTTACCCTGGAGGGTAGATGTAATGATATAATATAATCACGCTTGGCCAATAGCCTGAAGACACTTGCCGAAGTCAAGGTTTGTCTTGTATTGCAGAACATAGAGTTTGTTAGTTCTTGAACGGACTATCGGAATAGTTGACAACAAATACACTTATTTATTAGTAGACGATTCTGATCCAGATCATCCAATTTAAATTGATACAGGCATTATACGTTTGTTCTAAATCATAAAATTCATTGATGTAGATACCATTCAGGGATGGTTCCTGTTCTCAAATGAGATAGTCGATATCATAATCATGTATTTTACTTATTGACAGGATAATAGGTTCAGCGCTAGCAATATTGGTTTCTTAATGAATCCTCAGGAGAGTCGTGATTTTTCAATCCTTGAGTAGGCACTGGCGGTTGGCTGCCGTTATTCTAATTATAGTTTTCAATCAACTAGCCATATATAATGCTGGCTTCATCGATATATCTGGTGACGGATTCTTTCGGGCACTGATGACTTATCAGTGGCGATTGTCACCGTACCTTGTTACCCGTGATTTTGGGGGGATTTCACTTTTCTGGTTTACCCCATATTTCTGGTTATCTGGCATCATCTATTGGCTATCAGATAACTTGATGCTGTCTCTCAGAATTATCAGCTTGATTGCTTCTCTGATTGGACTCGTAATTTTATATCAGCTCACCAGATATATGGTGAGCCAGCGTGCGGCCACAGTTACAGTTCTTCTTGTCGGGCTGCTTCCCTATCACCTCTGGCTATCAATCTCGATGGCCGATACGATGTTGTATTTGATGTTCGTATTACTCGGGTTTTTCTATTTTTTTCGTTGGCTACAAATACATCGATCCGGATATTTGCTTGCATCTTCTTTCGCATTTCTTGCCTGTACTATGTTGCGGCCGGAAGGATGGTTGCTCGCAAGTATGTTTTCGTTGTATATGATATTCCTCCTGTTCCGGGAGCCAAATGGAAACCGCACACTATATATTATCAGTGGTTTGATTCCATTTCTATTTATCTGCTACTGGTTAACTGATAACTGGATGACATATGGAAATCCGTTTTATTTCGTTTTTTCTCAAAAGGAGTTTATTAGCGGGGACCAAAACTACATTCAGGCATTGAGTTGGGTGCGTGCAATTCAGCTGCTATTTTTCATGTTTTTAATCTCACCTCTTCTTTTCCTGGCTGTATTTGTGGGTCTTGTTGCAAAGTGGAGAAACTGTGAACAGACAATACGGATCTATCTCCTGTTCGTAATGTTACATATCGGTTTTCTGGTCACGATGTTTCTGTTTGGTGTTGGCACAAATGCAGCACCCCAGCGATACGGAATGGCTCCACTTATTTTATTGGCACCATTTGCCGGGTGGCTGTTTGCGGAGAGTAACTACGCCCACCGTGGAGTCACACTGTTGGTTTTTTCCTTCGCAGCCTTGTATCTTACGGTCAATCTATACAAGGGATTCCAATTTCCACTTCAATATCAGGACGCGGTAGCCGCCGGTAAATATCTCCGTGATCGATCTGCTCCAGCGGCGGTATCTGCCAGTTCCCGACATACCACAGATGAATTCGAAATCAGGTATCTGATTAGCGGGTTCCAGCCCAGTAATCGGGATTTTCTTATTCTGGCCAGTGATCATGCTGCGATGGCATTGTATTCCGGGCGCCCGGAAGAGTTTCTGAGTAATCCGTTACGTCACGGCACTCTCAGCACTGGCCCACTGGATTTGTATGACCTGAAAGATCTTGAGACAGATTCTCTTAAGGAGATATTGCAGTCAAATCATGTTGACACGTTGTTAATTCGTGATCGTGCAGTAATGAAGAAACTTCCAGATAATTATCATTTGGTCCAGACATTTGGTAGATACTCTTTGTTTAAGTTGCGAGGTACTGAATCTTTATTGCAACGTTCTTCATCCAGAAAACCAAGAACTGAACGGGTAATGAACAGGTTAATTGCTCCGGGTGTGCAAATTCTAGGACAGTATTATTATGGTAATCTGTATCCGGTAACACTGGTTTTGCGCTGGAAGACAAGTGAAAAGCGTGATGTCACATGCCCCTACAGTCTGGTGGTAAGAGCTCAACGAATTGGTGATGAATCACAACAGATGAGGCGCAGTGTATGGCCCATATTTTGTTGGTATGGCGTCACGAGCGGGGAGTTTGAGGATCATGTGTCCCTGGATCTCCCTGAGGGTTTGCTTAGTGGCATGTATCGAATCAGCATCGCGGTGGTCGTACAAGAAACAAGCAACCTTGAAGCCGATAACATTGTTCAAAAACAGCCTGATTGGATCGAACTGGCACCAGTCAGACTGGCCTACTCCAAACGCCAGGCAATTGTTGATCAACTTGTGAGCCAACAACGCGACTGGATCTTCTTGTTCCAGATACTGGCAAAATTATGAGACAATGTATAGTGATCGGGGCGTGGGTCTTATGTTTGAGCACGACATACACATTTATGGTAAGGATAATCAGGTTCAAATAATCAGGTTCAAATGGACAGGAATTCAGTGCAGCAGGAATCTTAAAGAAAACTCATGAACAAGAAAATTATATGCACCAGCTTAGTGGGGTTGAATGCATCAAACCCGCTAATCAGCTGCATGTCAAACACTGAGGCCGATACTTCTTGTGGGCGTCATAAACCGCAGTGCAATATTGGCATAAAGTTAGTGGTATTACTATTGTTTCCATGGATGCTCACAGCCTGTAGCACTACGACTACGAACGAGCTTCAACCTTTACCCAAGCTACCGCAACAGGATCAACAGATTTTTGAGTCGAAAGCACCGCAGGTATATCACATCGGGGTAGGAGATACACTTCGTATTGAAGTGCAAAAACGCAGCAACTTTGATGCACTATTGACGTTGCAGGATATCCCGGTTAGTTCAATGGGAACAATATTCATTCCTCTGCTGGGTGATATTCAGGTCAAAGGAATGACAGAGCGTGAATTACGACGTGAACTGACCAAGCGACTGGCTGCATATTTTCGTCAACCATTGATCAGCATAACCGTTACGTCTTCAAAAAGCATGCGAATCTTTGTGCTTGGTTCGGTAAAAAAACCAGGCATATATCCACTTGATATCAATACTAGTATGACAGTGCTGGAGATGATCCTTGTTGCTGGTGGCCAGAACAAGGATGCCGATCTATCCAGAATTGTATTGATGCGCAAACGATCGAGTGCGCAGCAAGTCAAACAACCACCACTGGGTACCACGGTTGATATCTATGCGCTATTAAGACGGGCTGAAACCCGGCAGAACATTACACTGGAGCCAGGAGATGTTATCTATGTGCCAGATACAGCGTTAGCTTCGAATGCTGACTATTTTGGTAAGATAGGTCAGATCTTGTCACCGTTCACGAAGCTCATCGGTATTATTGGTGACGTTATTTTTCTTAACAGCAAGTAACGACCAAAATAGTCCGGGAAATGACAATAATGCAATGCGTTCTTTAATCTTCATTTATTTCAAAGACGTATCATTTTATAACAGACACTAACTTGTGAATCGAACCGCATGTTGGTCAAGAAAGGCTATAATGAATCAACAGAACTGCTGACTTGAGTTGGAGCGAGCGATGACGATCATCGATGAAGCATTACTTATGAGGTATAAACCTTTCGGTCAACTGGATTCTCAGCTGTTGGGGTTTTTTGTCAAAGAGGGTGAGGTGAAAACACTGCAGGCAGGTGAGTACATGCTCAAAATGGGTGATGCCACGGAAGACAGCTATTACCTGTTGCAGGGCGAAGTGGAGATGGAAGCTGGCGATGGCCGTCGTCGCCGCTTGTTGTCAGGCACTATGATCGCGGAAAATCCTCTGGCCAAAATTCGGCCCTGTCAGTACAGTGTTTGTGCTGTAACCGAGGTCGAATACATGGTTTTGCCACCGATTTCTGTTGCCGCTCAGACCGAGACCGAGAGTGCCATGAGTATGGGGGTTGAAGTGGTGTCTGGTGGCTCTGTCAATCAAGATTCACCCGTAGTCAATGCGATCTATAGTGATTTACAGCGCAATAAGCTGGTGCTTCCCAGTTTGCCGGAAATCGCCTTGCGCGTTCAGCATGCGATAGAAGCACAGGAATCGGCCGAGAAGATAGCCCGTATCATCGAGGCTGATCCAGTGGTTTCAGCAAAATTAATACGCGCATCGAACAGCGTTATTTTTCGTGGTGTATCCAAGATATCCAGTGTTGGCATGGTGGTGGCCAGGCTGGGAATGCAGCGTACCCGGCAGTTGGTAATAACCTTTGCCATGGAAAATTTTTTCAAGTCAGATGAACCCTTGTTGCAAAAACGTATGCAGCGTCTTTGGTCTGCCAGTACCCAGATCGCAGCTGTGGCGCACGTACTGGTGACGCATTATGGTATTCGGGTCGATAAGGACAGTGCCACACTGGCCGGGCTGGTGTGTCAGATCGGCGCAATTCCAATATTGGATCGGGCCAGCAAATTGCCGGAATTCGCCAGCATGCCTGAGGCTCAGCTTGAATCGATGCTGCTTCGTAACCAAGGTGAAGTTGGAGCCTTGATATTGAAAAAATGGGATTTTCCGGCAGATCTCGCTGCGGTACCGGAGACCAGTGTGGAGTGGTTGCGTGACCACCAGGGCTCGACCGATCTGATTGACGTCATTATGGTAGCACGCCTGCATTGTATGGGTCAGGAGGCTTACCCGATCGATGCCCCACCTTTGGGGAAGATACCAGCGCTGCGGCATATTGCCGGTGAGAATGCCGGTCCGGAATTCAGTATCAGTTTGATTCAGCAGGCCGGCAAGGAAATCGAGGAACTGAGCCGTCTGTTGAACTCCTGAGTGTGCTACCAATGATTGCGCAATTCGCGTAATTTCAGGAATACGATCTTTGGGTCGATGCTGTCGGCGAGTTCGGCGAATTCCCGGTGCAGCTTCTTGATCAGGCCGGGCTCGGTCAGGCGTAGAAAAGGATTAATTTTTTTCTCCAGACCCCAGGTGGTAACCAGTGGTTGATTTGGATCCATCGTTGCAGTGCTCTTGAGCAAAGCTGCGGCCGCCTGATTGCCCGGTTCTCGATCCAATGAAAATCGCAGATTGTTGCTAAGGTATTCATGACCGGGGTAGATCCGCGTACTGTCAGGCAAGCCGGCGAGCTGCTCACAGAAAGTTTTGTACATGACCTCGGGATCGCCACCGTTGTGACAGTTACCGGCACCGGCGTTGAACAGCGTGTCACCACTGAATAATGCCGGTGTACCACTTTGCACCAGCATACATACATGGCTCATGGTGTGCCCTGGAGTATCCAGAATGGTGATTTCCACGGTGTTGCCAAGACGCACCACGTCACCAGCAGTCAGCCCTTGGGTCATACCAGGAATTCGACCCTTGGCACCCGCATGGGCCAGCACGCTGGCACCGGTTTGGCGGACCAGCTCGAGGTTGCCTCCGGTGTGATCGCCGTGTTCATGGGTATTGATCACCGTGGTGATATCCCAGCCATATTGACGAGCCAGTCGCAGGCATAGCCCGGGCTCTAGTGGATCGATGGCCACTGCCTGGCCGGTTTCCTCGCAGGCGATCAGGTAGTTGAAATTACGCAAGGCGTTGTTGGTCCAGATTTGTTCGATAATCATGTTCACAGTCTCCTCAACGATTTACTTTGTTGTAGATTGTTCAGTGTCAGCAGTTAGTGATGCACCAATTTGAAAAGGGTCTCTCTTGACCCAAAAAGCTTGGCCAAAGCCGGTGACCCAAAGGCCCTGTTCAGCCTGCAGGCGAATAAGCTGAAAATCCGCTAATTGCCGCAGTACGCGCAAGACCGAACCAAACCGCTGTTCGAATTGATCCAGTATGTTAGGCCACACCGCTTCATTACGGATGATGAAGTTTGCGGAACAGGTCAAGGTAAAACGTTTGCGGGCGAAAATATTGGCCGCAGCATTTTCTGCCTCGAGTAACATCACACTGGTAATTGGGCGATGCAGCAAATTTTCGGTATGCTTCGCCAGACGACTGACAAAAATGAAGTACGTGAATAAATCAGTAGCTACAAAAGGGCTGTAGCTGCCGCAAGGGGTTTTCGCCCGGTCCAAGGTCGCAAGTACCAGGCTTTGCTGCTGTTGTTGAAACTGCAGCAATGCCTTCTTCTGTGTTTCAAGCATGTCCATTGCACTGTTTGTGGTAACGGTTTAGCCCCTGTTCCAGGTCTTTGATTACATCACTGACAGCTTCCAGACCGATGTGCAAACGAAGCAGGTTGCCTTCTTCATTCCAGGGGCGAGTCGTGCGATTACTCGAAGGATCTGCAGGAATAATCAGGCTTTCATAACCTCCCCAGCTGTACCCCATGCCGAACAGGTGCATGCCATCGAGCATAGCGGCCAGGGCTTGCTCCGGGCCAGGTCTGAGGAGAACGCTGAACAAGCCGGAAGCACCGCTGAAATCTCGCTGCCAGAGACCATGCTCGGGATGCTCGGGTAAACCAGGGTGCAGCACCTTGAGAACATCGGGTTGTTGTTGTAGCCAGCGGGCAACGTACAGGGCGTTGTCCTGGTGGCATTGCAGACGGGTGGGCAAAGTGCGCAGACCACGCAAGGCCAGAAAGACATCATCAGGGCCGGCACATTGCCCCAACGACCAGACCGCATCACGAATGCTTAGATGGGTTTTCTCGTTTGCAACAATAATACCCAGCATGGCATCAGCATGGCCGACAATGTATTTTGTAGCGGCATGAATACTGATATCGACGCCGTGTGAAAAAGGTTGAAAATACAGGGGTGTAGCCCAGGTGTTGTCCATGAGTACCAGGACATCATGCTGGTGCGCGATGCTGCTAATAGCGGGCAGGTCCTGGATTTCAAAGGTTTGTGAACCCGGGGATTCCGTATAGATCAGGCGGGTGTTATGCTGAATAAGTCCACCGATTCCAGCACCGATGATGGGGTCGTAATAGCTGGTTTGTACACCCAGGCGTGCCAGTGGGCCATCACAAAAATGCCGGGTAGGTGCATACACCGAATCCGACACCAGAATATGATCGCCTCGATCGACAAAAGCCAGGATTGCCGTGGTGATGGCGGCCAGTCCAGAGCAGGTAAGATAACTCTGGTAGCCATTTTCCAGTGTTGAGATTGCGTCTTGCAGAGCGAAACTGGTGGGTGTACCGGTGCGGCCATAGACCGGTTTCCCGGGTTCATCACGTAGCTCGGGAACCTTGCGCAAGCTGGCCAGATCGGGAAAAAGTATGGTAGAAGCATGGTAAACAGGCATATTTACGATGCCGTAGTGCTGTCTCGGATTGTTGCCCAGATGTGTGGCGAGCGTTTCCGGTGCCAGACGTTCAGGTCCTTGGTGCGGTGAATCTGTCATTGGGGGTCATTTTCGGTTGGGGTGTCGTGCCCTTGTTGTTGACGCAGGATCTCACGGGCTTCGGAAAACTCGGCGGCTCGTTTTCGGGCGACAGCCTGGATTCGGCTCCTGATTTCCTGGCGTGTTTCCAGCAATCGATGAAAATCACTGGCCTCCAGCAACAGTGCTCTGGTTTCTTCAGCAGCGACGATATTCACCGTTCTTTTGGTTTCGTTCAATAGTGCCAATTCGCCAAAAAAATCACCCTCTTTGAGGAGCATAGGTTTGGCGAGTCCTTGAATCTCCAGTCGCACAGAACCTGCACTGAGGATATACAACCCCTCAGCAATTTCACCCCGGCGGGCAATAATGGTGTTGCGATGGTATTTTCTGGCCTGTAGCAGATTGCTGATTTCAATAATCGTGGTGGAATCGAGATCTTTAAATAGTGGGACATTGGCGATCATTCCCCAAGTAATGACGAACTCCCGCTCATGAATGGCATGACCGAAGGCAGTCGCGATAATTCCCACCGGGATTGAAAACATGCCGAGGCCGAGAATCATAACAACACCGCCGATAATACGCCCAGCCAGTGTGATCGGGACGACATCACCATAACCGACATTGGTCAGTGTGGCGATGGCCCACCACATGGCCTGTGGGATACTGCCAAAGGCCTGTGGCTGAGTTTGGTGTTCTGCATAATATATCAGGCTGGAGGATAATAGTAACAAACCGAACATGATAATCAGAGCCCCAAACAATGCCTTGGATTCGGTTTGCAAAACCTTAACAATGGTGGCCAAGGCTGGTGAATAGCGGGCCAGTTTAAGTAACCGCAGTAAACGAAAGACTCGCAACATACGTAAATCGAAGGGGATAATAAAGCTGATAAAAAAAGGCAAAATAGCGAGCAGGTCGATGACAGCGAAAGGTGATGTCGCGTAGCGCAGGCGTGCACGCCAGGTGGACATATTCTGTAACCGCGTATGTTCCGTACAAACCCAGAGACGGCATAGATATTCAATTGAGAAAATCAGCACTGAAAAGGCTTCGAAGATAATAAAGGTGCTGTGATAACGGGTTTCCAGGCTGGGCTCGGTTTCCAAGATGACCGCAATCACATTGAGGAGAATCAGGCCGATCAAGAACGCATTCAGCAGGCGGTTGGCGAGGTCTCGGCCAGCGCCATATTCCAGAAGTGTATAAACCTGTCGGCGGATCAGCTTCAAGGGATTCCTTTGTAGATGGGTTCAGGAAAACGTGAAAAGTTCTGAAAGTTTATCACGGTTTAACAACAGCCACTGCAGGGCAATAATCGTTAAACCATTGCATGCCCGTGGGTTATTCAAGGTCAGGGTGACCGCATCAAAATCAACACAAAAGACGCGGATATCTTCCCCTTCACTGACTACGCCATGGATGCCGTTGGCCTGTCGGCTGTCGGTGATGCCACAATATAGGTGGATACGCTCGCTACTGACTCCCGGGGTCGATAAGTAGTCAGTAATAAACAGCAGTTGCTCAATTTGACATCCGGTTTCCTCCTCCATCTCCCGTTTGACAACGGTTTCAGCGGACTCACCCGGTTCGATAATGCCGGCGACGATTTCCAGTGACCAGGGATCGGCCCCTGCAGCCAGGGCACCAATCCGGAACTGTTCGATCATGACCAGCTTTTCGCGTTTGGGGTCAATGGCCAGTACGGCAACGGCTTCACCACGCTCTACCAGCTCCCGACGGATCTTTCGACTCATGCCACCGCTAAACAGATGGTGCTGAAAATAATATTCTTCAACTGTAACATAGCCATCATAGACGGCCTGGTGTTTGGAAATCTTGACTCTTTGATTCATGGTAATCCCTACAGTGCCTCAGTTTTTTTGCCAGCGGCGAGTTTCGTGCATTTTTTCCGATCGCTAGCCGATAACCTGGTTGCGCAACTACAGGTGCCAACGTACTGTGCCACGTTGGCTCAACGGCAGTCGGTAGCAGCTTGTATCTACCCCCAAAGATCTTTGCTTGGTGCGGTGACCATCTGACCGCTGTAGTCTAGCCCGGGTTCGTGGTCAGCTGCCAATAACAAGGGGCCATCCAGATCCACTACCACTGCACCGGGGGTCAGCAGCAGTGCAGGTGCCATCGCCAGTGAGGTACCAATCATACAGCCCACCATGATGCCAAGATTCATAGCGATTGCCTGTTCCTTAAGCCGCAGGGCTTCGGTCAAACCGCCACTTTTGTCAAGTTTGATGTTGATCACATCATATCGCCCGGCAATCCCGGGTAGATCCGCACAGCAGTGGCAGGATTCATCGGCTGCGATGGGAACCGTATGTGTCAGTTCGGCCAGGGTTGCATCCTCACCAGCGGCCAACGGCTGTTCCAGCAGGGTGACACCAAGTTGCTGCAGGGGGTGCAGCAGGTCAGCCAGCAGATCGGCATTCCATGATTCATTGGCATCGATGATCAATTGTGGTTCAGGAGCCTGTTCGCGGATCGCTTCGATACAGACCAGTGGCTGATCGCTGTTGAGTTTGACTTTTAATAACGGTTTGTCGCGATGCGCCCGAGCCGCTCGAGCCATATTGGCCGCGGTATCCAGGCTCAGGGTATAGGCGCAGGGTATCGGGGCAGGTGGTGTGGTACCGGCCAGATCCCAGGCGCGTCTGCCCTGCTGTTTTGCCGCCAGGTCCCAGAGTGCGCAGTCCAGGGCATTGCGTGCGGCTCCGGCACCTATTTTTTCCTGCAATACTGAGCATGTACCACCCTGTTCGATAAAGTTGCGCAGGGCCTCGATTTGAGTCATGACCCCCGCCACGGTTTCTCCGTAACGGGTATAAGGAACACATTCGCCACGACCGATTAAGCCGTGCTCACTAATACTGACCCGTACGATGGTCGCCACCGTACTGCTGCCTCGAGAGATTGTGAAGACCTCGCGTAAGGGCCAAGTCTGCTGTTCTATGATCAGTGAGCGCATCAGACTCCGATGTTAGGTAGCTGTTGAACGATGGCTGACACCCCGTCACGCAGTGGATCGACACAGGGCAGCTGCAGCTCACCACTCAGTCTGGCCAGATAGTCCCGTGCCTGGATCGTGTCCAGGGCACTGGTATTGACGGCACAGCCGGCCCATTGTGCGGTCGAATTGACCAACTGAGCTGCCTGCAAGGTTGTCGCCATGCAGGTTTTTAAGGCTGGCATGGCCCGCTCCGGCAGGCCCCGCATATGCTTGCGTACCGGCTCATGACAGAGCACCAGCCAATCCGGCTGTGAGCCGTGCAGCAGGCCCAGGCTGACCCCTGCGTAGGAGGGGTGGAACAGTGACCCTTGGCCTTCGATAATATCCCAATGCGTATCCGCAGCGGTTGGCGACAGGGTCTCGGTAGCCCCGGCAATAAAATCTGCAACCACGGCATCGACGGCAATGCCCCCCCCGGCGATTAGAATACCAGTCTGACCGGTAGCCCGAAAATCAGCGGCTACACCTTGTTTCAATAGAGCCCTGTGGATTGCCAGCGCGGTGTACATTTTGCCGACCGAACAATCCGTACCGACCGTCAGCAGCCGCTGACCGCTGCGTGGTTGGCCACTGGCCACTGGATACGGGCCTTGAGGATGTCGGGTCTCGATCAGTTGACCTCCGTACTGCGCTGCACTGTTTAGCAAAGACGGGATATCGGCCAGGCAAGTATGCAGCCCGCTGGCGATATCCAGGCCCAATTCCAGAGCTCGATTCAGCACTGCCAGCCAGCTTTCGGGGATGATGCCACCGCGGTTGACTACACCGATAACCAGGGTTTTTACGCCCCGATCTTTGGCTTGTTCCAGGGTCAGCTCAGGCAATACCAGTTTCGGCACACAAGTTGGTAGCCGTAGTTGACCAACGCAATCTTCGATGCACCATTGCAACAGGCCAGCGGCTATCTTCACTGCCAGTGTGTCTGGGGCATCCCCAAGAAATAGCAAATACGGTTTAGTAATCTTCATCGATAGAGAAAAAAGGGGTTAGAGCCCTTTTTTATATTTATACCATATTTGTATCGTTGAAGAGTTAAAAAAAGGGCTCTGAACATCCCGCTAGAATTTTCAAGCGATTTCGGATATTTTCTCCTTACGCACATACAGCCTGTTATTTTTCACAAGCGACCAAA
>CAYQAP010000009.1:0-27721 GCA_964415515.1 uncultured Gammaproteobacteria bacterium
CGAGAAGGTGGCCGTACCGTCGGTGCCGGTGTGGTCAGTAAAATTGTTGCATAGTGGTCTTATAGATCATCAACTTGTCCCCATCAACGTAACAGAGAATCCGCAGTGAAAGCAGATAACGAGAAAATTCGAATCCGGTTGAAGGCCTATGATCATCGCAAACTGGATAAGTCGGTGATGGAAATTGTGGATACCGCACGCCGTACTGGTGCCATCGTCCGTGGTCCTATCCCGTTGCCGACCCGGATCGAGCGTTATACGCTGCTGAGTTCACCGCATGTCAACAAGAAAGCACGAGATCAGTATGAAATTCGCACCCACAAACGAATTATCGATATCGTTGATCCGACAGACAAGACAGTCGATGCCTTGATGAAGTTGAATTTGTCTTCCGGCATTGATGTCGACATTAAACTGAATTGAATCAGTCCGCTGATTTAAGCAATTATTTAGAGTCAAGACAGGTAAAGGTGGGTAAATGGCGCTGGGTCTAATAGGAAAAAAACTGGGGATGACCCGTATTTTTGCTGAGGACGGAACTTCGATACCGGTTACCGTGATCGAAGCCGAACCAAATCGAATCACCGCAGTAAAAACGGTGGCGAGTGATCGGTACTCGGCCGTACAGGTCACTACGGGTAGCCGCCGCGCCCATCGTGTTACCGGGGCGATGGCAGGTCATTTTCGCAAGGCAGGTGTGGCTGCGGGACGTGGCTTGTGGGAGTTTCAGGTTGCTGAGCAGGATCTGTCGACATTCAGCACAGGCACAGATATTACGGTATCTGTGTTCAGTTCCGGGCAAATGGTTGATGTACAGGGACAGACCATCGGGCGCGGGTTTGCCGGGGTCATGAAACGACACGGTTTTCGTGGTGGTCGGGCGACCCACGGCAACTCGCTGTCTCATCGAGCCCCCGGCTCGATTGGTCAGAATCAGGATCCTGGGCGGGTATTTCGGGGCAAGAAAATGGCAGGCCATATGGGCAATGCCACACGTACCCAACAGAATCTGGAGATTATCCAGATCGATGAAGAGCGAAACCTGTTACTGATTAAAGGGTCAATACCTGGATCACGCGGTTGTGATGTCAGAGTTGAGCCATCGGTCAAGAACAAGGGCCAGAAGAGGATTTGACGTGGAACTTACGGTTCAGGGATTGTCCGGGCAGTCATCAGACGAGCGTATTGAGCTGACTGATGCAGTGTTCGGTGCAGAATTCAATGAAGCACTGGTACACCAGGTGGTGATCGCATATCAAGCAGGGATGCGATCTGGAACACGTGCCCAGAAAAATCGCGCAGCGGTGCGAGGTGGTGGCAGGAAGCCGTGGCGTCAAAAAGGTACGGGGCGTGCTCGTGCGGGGACCATTCGTAGTCCTATCTGGCGAGGTGGTGGCAGGACGTTCCCATCCAGTACGGCCAATTTTTCACAAAAGGTCAATCGCAAGATGTACCGTGGAGCCATGCGGTCAATTTTTGCGGAATTGGCCCGTCAGCAGCGACTGACGGTGGTTGCCGAGATTGAGCTGGAGGCACCACGGACTCATGAGCTGGTGGTGAAATTGGCTGCGCAGGGTCAGAATTTTCTACTGATATTGGCCAGTGATAATTTGAATGTACTTTTGGCGGCCCGCAATCTGCCTTATGTTGAGGTGCTGCGGGTCGATGAAATCGATCCGGTGAGTTTGGTTGGCCATCAGCACGTTGTCGTGGAAAAGGCTGCCATCAGCAAGATAGAGGAATGGCTGCAATGAATCCCGAACGCGCCTATCAGGTCATACTGGGACCACATGTCTCTGAAAAATCGACCATGCTGGCGGATGCCAGCGATCAGATCATCTTTAAGGTTCGTGTGGATGCCAGCAAAAAAGAAATCCGCACTGCTGTCGAGATGATATTCGAAGTCCAGGTCAATTCAGTACAGGTCATGAATGTTCGCGGCAAGCAGAAAAAACATGGCAAGAGTATGGGTCGACGCAGGAACTGGAAAAAAGCCTATGTCAGGCTCGCACCCGGTCAGGATATAGATTTTGTCGGCGGACAAACCTGATCACTCTGGCATCGAGAACTACGAGCAACAAGGCGGCACTATGGCACTTTTAAAATTACGGCCCACCACTCCTGGACAGCGGGGTATGGTGCGGGTAAAAAATCTGGATTTGTACAAGGGACGACCGGTCAAGGCACTTACCGAGGCAAAAAGGCGCACCAATGGTCGCAACAACACCGGTCAGATCACGGTACGCCACCGCGGGGGTGGGCACAAGAGACAATATCGTTTGATTGATTTCAAACGTACCCATGATGGCATTGAAGGGCGGGTAGAAAAACTTGAGTATGATCCCAATCGCAGTGCGAATATTGCTTTGATCAGCTATTTGGATGGTTCGCGCAGTTATATCCTTGCGCCAAAAGGGCTGCGAGCAGGGGACAGCGTGATGTCCGGGCCGCAGGCTCCCATCAGTGTTGGCAATACACTGCCTTTGGCCAGTATCCCGGTGGGCACCCAGGTCCATTGTGTTGAAATGAAACCTGGCAAAGGGGGGCAAATGGCCCGCTCTGCCGGTGCTGCGATTCAATTTATTGGTCGCGAGGGAGACTTTGCACAACTGCGTTTGCGATCTGGTGAAATGCGCAGAATTCATTTGTCCTGTCGTGCAACGATTGGAGAAGTGGGCAATGCGGAACATGCACTGCGCAAACTGGGTAAGGCAGGTGCTAAGCGCTGGCGAGGTATTCGGCCGACCGTTCGTGGGGTTGCCATGAATCCTGTGGATCACCCGCATGGTGGTGGTGAAGGCAGGACATCGGGCGGTAGAGATCCCGTCTCGCCCTGGGGGGTGCCGACCAAGGGTTTTCGGACTCGTCATAACAAACGCACGACATCGATGATAATTCGTCGACGCAAAAAGTAAGCCTTAACACACAAGAGGATTGTAATGGCACGTTCAGTTAAAAAAGGCCCATTTGTCGATCATCATTTATGGTCGAAGGTGCAGGTGGCTTCTGCGAATAAAGATCGCAAGCCAATCAAGACCTGGTCGAGAAGATCTATGGTTATGCCTGAGTTCGTAGGCCTGACGATCGCAGTTCACAATGGGCGTCAGCATATTCCGATACTGGTGAATGAGAATATGGTGGGCCACAAACTGGGTGAGTTCGCACCAACCCGGATGTTTCGTGGCCATCTGGCCGGCAGAAAAACAAAATAGGTGACAGCAATGCAGGTCAAAGCCACAACGAAATATTTACGTACATCGCCGCAGAAATGTCGCCTGGTCGTAGATCAGATCCGTCGCAAGCCGGTAGCCAGAGCCCTTGAGATTCTCCAGTTTAGCGACCAGAAAGCCGCTCATCTGGTGAAAAAGACCCTGGAATCCGCAATTGCCAATGCAGAACACAATGAGGGGGCTGATATCGATGAGCTGATTGTTTCAGCAGCCTATGTTAACGAAGGCCCAACGTTGAAACGTTGGCGTGCCAGAGCCAAGGGGCGTTCGACTAAAATTCTTAAAACCACGAGTCACATCACCATAGAAGTTGGTGAATTACAGGGAACGCACTGATGGGGCAAAAAACACATCCAATAGGATTCAGGCTGGGGATTATTCGAGACTGGGAGGCCTGCTGGTATGGACACAATCGTGACTATTCGGACAAGCTTGTGCAGGACATGAAAATCCGCGACATGATCAAAACTCGCCTGAAAAGCGCTGCGGTCAGTCGCATTGTCATTGAACGCCCGGCCGATAACATCAATGTTAATGTACACACTGCGCGACCCGGGATTGTCATCGGCAAGCGGGGTGAAGATATCGCGAAACTGAAAACAGCGCTGGAAGGTATTGTCAAGCTGCCGGTACAGGTAACGGTGACAGAAATTCGCCGTCCTGAAATGGATGCCACCTTGGTCGCAGAAAATGTAGCGCAACAACTTGAGAAACGAATCATGTTTCGTAGAGCCATGCGCCGGGCAGTACAAAATGCCATGCGTTTGGGCGCAAAAGGGGTCAAAATTACCGTCTCAGGTCGGCTCAATGGGGCTGAAATTGCCCGAACTGAATGGCACCGCGAAGGCCGAGTGCCGTTGCACACGTTACGAGCAGATGTGGATTATGGTGTGGCCACTGCCAATACGACGTACGGTGTAATCGGCATTAAAGTCTGGATTTACAAAGGCGAGAAATTCGGGATCACCACAGAAACAGAATCGGTCAAATCCGGCGTTGCCGGAAACAAGCGTTAGGAGTACGCGGAAATGCTGCAACCAAAACGGACAAAATTCCGCAAACAGCAAAAAGGACGAAACCGTGGTATTGCCATTCGTGGCAGCCAGGTTAATTTCGGTGAATTTGGACTTAAGGCCATCTCCCGGGGTCGTATGACTTCGCGACAAATCGAATCTGCAAGGCGGGCAATCAATCGGTATATTCGCCGTGGAGGTCGGGTTTGGATTCGGGTCTTTCCAGACAAACCGGTTTCTAAAAAACCGCTGGAAGTGCGGATGGGCAAAGGCAAGGGCAACCCCGAATACTGGGTTGCTTTGATCAAACCGGGCAAGGTTCTGTACGAACTGCAGGGGGTTTCCGAAGAGGTGGCCCGGGAAGCATTCCGGTTGGCTGGAGCAAAATTACCCGTACAGACCTCATTTGTAAAGCGGAGTCAATGATGAACGTGCAAGAAATGCGCTCCAAAACAGCAGCAGAGTTGCAGCAGGAAATCATCGCATTGCGCAAGGAGCAGCTCAACCTGCGTTTACAAAACGCCACCGGACAACTCGCTAATCCTGCTGCATTCAAGCGTGTGCGCAGGGAAATTTCGCAGTTGAAAACAGTAATGTCCGAACAGCAAAGGGGCAGTCAGGCATGAACACAGAAGCAGCAAAATCCGCACCGAGTGCGATTCGTAACACCTCGGCACGCAGTGTTTCGGGTACGGTAGTCAGTGACAAAATGGACAAGACTATCACCGTGTTGGTCGAGCGAAAATTTAAACACCCACTCTACAAGAAGTACATCCGTCGCAGCACACGTCTGCATGCACATGATGCACAAAATGACTGCCACATGGGTGATACAGTGCGTATAGAAGAATGCCGCCCACTGTCACGTTCCAAGTGCTGGCGGCTTGTAGAAATATTGGATCGGTCGGTTTAGGCCCTTTGCGGAGCAAGAGACAATGATACAGATGCAAAGTGTGCTGAGTGTTGCAGACAACAGCGGTGCTCGTAAAATACAGTGTATTAAAGTGCTGGGAGGCTCCAAACGGCGCTATGCCGGTATCGGCGATATTATCAAGATCAGTATCAAGGAAGCGATTCCCAATGGTCGTGTTAAGAAAGGTGAGATATTCAACGCTATTGTCGTGCGAACACGCAAAGGAGTACGTCGTCCGGATGGCTCAACGGTCCGTTTTGACCGCAATGCCGCGGTTTTGCTTAATGCACAGTTGCAGCCTGTCGGTACTCGTATATTTGGGCCGGTAACCCGCGAATTGCGCAGCGAGAAATATATGCGAATTATTTCTCTTGCGCCTGAAGTTCTGTAGTTTATAGACTGGATTAAAAAGATGAAACGGATTAACAAAGGAGACGAAGTGATTGTGGTGGCAGGTCGTGACAAAGGCAAGAGAGGTACAGTGTTGAAACTTGTAGGGACAAGCAGAGTGCTGGTCGACAATGTCAATCTTGTGAAGAAGCATACCAAGCCGAACCCGAACAAAGGAATTACCGGTGGTATCCTTGAAAAGGAAGCACCGATTCATATCTCCAATATCAATTTGTTCAATCCGCTGACCAAGAAAGCAGATCGGGTTGGAATCAAAGTATTGGAAGACGGTAAAAAAGTTCGCTATTTCAAATCGAATGGCGAAGTGGTCGATGTTTGAACGTCTGAGGTAGCAGAGTATGGCAAGGTTGGATACATATTATCGTCAGACTGTGGTACCACAGCTGATGAAACAATTTCAATTCGAGAGTGTGATGATGGTACCACGCATCGCCAAGATTACCCTCAATATGGGTGTCGGTGAGGCGATCGCCAACAAAAAGGTTCTCGACAGCGCGGTTGCTGATATGACCCGCATATCTGGGCAAAAACCCGTCGTGACTCATGCCAGGAGGTCGGTAGCCGGGTTTAAGATTAGAGAAGGCTGGCCGATCGGCTGCAAGGTAACCTTGCGCCGGGAGCGCATGTATGAATTTCTCGATCGTCTGATCTCTGTGGCATTGCCACGGACCCGTGACTTTCGCGGACTGCCCTCCAGATCATTTGATGGACGCGGCAACTATTCGTTCGGCATCACCGAGCAAATTGTATTCCCGGAAATTGATTTTGATAAAATTGATGCGTTACGAGGGCTGGATGTGGCGATCACGACCTCGGCGCGAAATGATGAGGAAGCCAGGGCCTTACTGATGGCCTTTGCATTCCCGATCAAGAAATAAGAGATTAGAAATATGGCAAAGAAAAGTATGCTGGAGCGGGAAAAGCGACGTTCACAATTGGCCTTGCGCCTTGCGGGTCGCAGGAAGCAGCTGAAAAGCAGCGTGATTAATCCGGAACTAGATACTGATGAACGTTGGCAGGCCATGCTGGATTTGCAAAAGCTACCACGTGATTCGAGTGTTAGTCGGCATCGCAACCGCTGTGCCATGACGGGGCGACCACGTGGTTTTTACCGACGTTTTGGATTGAGCAGAAACTGCCTTCGCGAGGTTTTTTCGCGCGGAGAAGCACCGGGCGTTACCAGGGCAAGCTGGTAGTCACAGTCCGATTATTTTCCACTTTATCAGTCACAAAAACCGGAATAGAACATTATGAGTATGACCGACCCGATCGCGGATATGCTGACCCGAATCAGGAATGGACAAAAGGCTGAAAAAGTCACGGTCCAAATTCCTGCTTCAAAGGTTAAAAAATCCATTTTGCAGGTATTGACCGACCAGGGGTACATCGGCGCTGTGACCGAAGAGACTGTAGCGGGTAAACCGATGTTTGCGGTTGCACTAAAATACTATATGGAGGCGCCTGTGATCGAGAAAATCGAGCGCGCGAGCAAACCCGGCCGTCGGATCTACACCACTGCAAATGACTTGCCACGAGTGTTTGGTGGTTATGGAATAGCCGTTATCTCGACATCCAGGGGAATTATGACCGATAGCCAGGCACGACAGCAGGCTATTGGCGGTGAAATTCTTTGTACCGTTTACTGATCAGCAGAGATTTGGAGCAGCGTATTTATGTCCAGAGTAGCTAAAAACCCGGTAGTGATCCCCACTGGTGTTGAGTTTGGCATGGAGGGTGATGAAATTATCACCAAAGGGCCTCAAGGCTCCCTCACGCTAAAACACCACCCACTGGTGAAGATCGAAGTGCAAGGTCAACAGATTCTGTTCACTACCGGTGATGACAGCAAAATCGCAGGGGCGATGTCCGGTACTATGCGTGCCTTGGTGCAAAACGCGGTTACCGGGGTCCACAGTGGTTTCGAGAAACGTCTTAAGATCATTGGGGTTGGTTATCGGGCGAAAGTACAGGGGAGAGAGCTAAACCTGACACTCGGTTTCTCTCACCCCGTGTTGTATCAAATTCCGGATGGCATTGTAGTGGAAACGCCGACACCCACCGAGGTGGTGATCAAGGGGATTAGCAAACAGCAGGTAGGGCAGGTGGCGGCAGAAATTCGCCACTATCGTCCCCCGGAGCCGTATAAGGGCAAGGGTGTGCGGTACGTGGATGAACACGTGGTTCGCAAACAGGCCAAGAAGAAGTAAGGGATGAAGAAGTAACGTGATGCTTGGTATATGCAGTATGAATAATTATTTGAATGATAACTCACAGGCTGGTTGGTACTATGGCGAGTAAACAGCAGTCCCGTATACGACGGGCCCGCAAGACGCGGATCAAGATTCGTGAGCAGGATGTCATCAGGCTCAGTATTCATCGTACGTCACAACATACGTACGCACAAATTATCGACGATGCAAAAGGGCAGACTTTGGTCAGTGCCTCTACGCTCGAAGCAGAGATCCGGGATCAGGTTCGGCACGGCGGCAATATCGAGGCCGCTCGTATGATCGGGAAAAGGATTGCAGAAAAGGCACTCGCAGCGGGCATCAAGCGCGTTGCCTATGATCGGTCAGGATTTAAGTACCATGGCCGGATACAGTCGCTGGCAGATGCGGCGCGTGAAAATGGTTTGCAGATCTAAGGGATCGTTTTATGGCTGAAAGAAGAAATGCTAAGACCGAGCAGATGGATGATGGCTGGGTAGAAGAGCTGATTAACATCAGACGGGTGGCCAAGGTGGTTAAGGGCGGACGGATCTTCGGATTCTCGGCACTTACAGTGGTTGGTGACAGTGCCGGACAAGTGGGTATTGGTACAGGCAAGGCCCGCGAGGTGCCACTGGCAGTACAAAAAGCCATGGAATCTGCAAAACGAAACATGGTGGGGATCGAGTTGATGGATGGAACGTTCCATTACGCCAAGATCGGCCGACATGGCTCGGCTCGTGTCATTATTCGCCCGGCATCACCGGGTACGGGAATCATTGCTGGCGGCACCATGCGAGCAATATTCGAGGCCCTGGGAGTACGGAATGTTTTGGCCAAGGTGATCGGTACAACCAACCCCATTAATGTCGCATTGGCGACCATGAATGCATTGCGCACCATGCAAAGTCCGGATCACATCGCCGCCAAGCGTGGCAAAACAGTTGCAGAAATCAAACAGTGAGGCAGCAACCATGACGGCAACAGGAATGCTACAGGTTACCCTGGTAAAACGCATGTTTGGGCGTGCCCCTAATCATCTGGCTTGTGTCCGTGGGCTTGGGCTGCGGCGCCTCCACCATACGGTCAAAGTGGTTGATACACCGCAAAACAGAGGCATGATCAATAAGGTTTCCTATCTTTTACAATGGGAAGAAGTACAATGAAACTAAATGATTTGCAACCTTGTGCAGGATCCAGGACAGCGCGCAAACGCGTGGGTCGCGGTCACAGCACAGGCTGGGGTAAAACGGCTGGGCGGGGGCATAAGGGCCAGAAGTCGCGTTCGGGAGGGTTTCAAAAACCTGGCTTTGAAGGCGGGCAAATGCCGTTACAGCGTCGGGTGCCAAAATTCGGGTTTCACTCGATGTCGGCCTACCTGACAGCAGAAATTCAGCTGGGTAATCTATCCCGAATTGAGGCCGAGGTTATCACACTTGATGTTCTCAAGGCGGCAGGTCTGGCTCGCCACAATAGTAGACGTGCCAAGGTTATTTTGTCTGGAACAATTGACAAGGCCATCATCTTGCAAGGATTGCGAGTCAGCAAAGGGGCTTATGCAGCCATCACCGCGGCGGGAGGCCGGGTAGAAAACTGATGGCTAAAGCACCCAAAAAAACTGGCGGTAGCGGTGGGCTGAAGGAACTGAAATCGCGGATTCTGTTCGTGCTTGGGGCGCTGTTTGTATTTCGAATTGGTTCACATATCCCGGTGCCGGGGGTGGACCCGGTCGCAGTGGCGGCCATGTTTGATCAAACCAAGGGCACGATTGTTGATGTTTTCAATATGTTCTCAGGTGGGGCATTGCGCAGACTCTCGTTGTTCGCACTGGGGGTTATGCCGTATATCTCTGCATCCATCATTATTCAAATGATGACCACCATCATTCCCACCCTGGAACAGCTGAAAAAAGAGGGTGAGGCCGGGCGCCGTAAAATAACCCAATACACACGTTATGGTACCGTTATTTTGGCCACATTCCAGGCTCTGGGTATTGCCATTGCCATCGAGGGTCAGGTAGCAGGCGGTCAGGCAGTTGTTGTGGTGCCGGGGATCGGTTTCAAGGTTACGGCCGTACTGACACTGGTGACCGGGACCATGTTTCTGGTTTGGATGGGGGAGCAGATGACCGAACGCGGTGTCGGTAACGGCATTTCACTGATTATCTTCGGCAGTATTGTAGCCGGTCTGCCACGTGCGGTTGCCGGAACACTGGAGCTGGCACGCACCGGAACATTCTCTCCGATTGGGGTGTTATTGTTGTTTGTTGGTGCACTGCTGGTAACGGCATTCGTGGTTTTTGTTGAGCGAGGACAGCGGCGTATTACTGTGAACTATGCCAAGCGGCAACAGGGAAGACGCCTGATGGCGGCCCAAAGCAGTCATTTGCCACTGAAGCTTAATATGTCGGGGGTCATTCCTCCAATCTTTGCCTCCAGCATTATCCTGTTTCCAGCGAGTCTGGGCAGCTGGTTTAGCCAGACTGAAGGCATGGGCTGGTTAAAGAACATTGCGACATCGCTGTCACCAGGACAGCCGATCTATGTCCTGCTGTATGCCAGTTTGATATTCTTTTTCTGTTTTTTCTATACGGCTCTGGTATTTAGCCCCAAAGACATTGCCGACAACCTGAAGAAATCGGGTGCTTTTGTTCCGGGTATCCGTCCGGGGGCCCAGACGGCCAAATATGTCGATAACGTGGTATCACGTCTGACCATGGCCGGAGCTATCTATCTTGTTGTGGTGGCTCTGATCCCTGAATTTTTGATTGTCAAATGGAATGTGCCGTTTTATTTCGGTGGTACGTCATTGTTGATTATTGTCGTGGTGATTATGGATCTGATGACCCAGATTCAGTCGTACCTGATGTCACGTCAGTATGAAAGCCTGATGAAAAAGAGCAGTATCACGGGTGGCTTGGGCATGCCTCGTTAGGCAGGTACCGGAATTTCGCGTTCAGGAGAGTAGCAAATGAAAGTCAGAGCATCGGTCAAGAAGTTATGTAACAAATGTAAGATCATACGTCGTAACCGGGTGGTACGTGTTATCTGTACCGATCCGAGGCATAAACAGCGGCAAGGTTGAGTGTCTTGCGTAACCACTCACAACAGTATAGAATCCCGCACTTTTCGGGTTCCCCCTATTAGCGCATCAAAGCTGGTTCTGGAGGCATAGCAACGTGGCGAGAATTGCGGGCATTAACTTGCCCAATCACAAGCATCTGAATATCGCGCTCACAGCGATTTACGGTATCGGCAGAGCAACTGCCAACAGGATCTGTGAAACCGTATCAGTCCCGGCAGGCACTCGAGTCAAGGACTTGACGGAAGAGCAGGCAGAAAAGCTTCGGGCCGAAGTTGGCCAGTATGAGGTCGAAGGGGATCTGCGACACGAAATTTCGATGAACGTCAAGCGGTTGATGGATTTGGGCTGTTATCGTGGATTGCGTCATCGCCGTGGACTACCGGCGCGTGGGCAAAGAACCCGTACTAATGCACGAACCCGTAAAGGGCCACGTCGACCGATCAAGAGATAACCGGAGTTATTATGGCAAAACCACGTTCCGCGGGCAAGAAGGCGAAAGTCAAGAAAAATGTCGCTGAAGGCATTGCACACATCCATGCCTCCTTCAATAACACCATCATCACCATTACCGATCGTCACGGAAATGCATTGTGCTGGGCTTCTGCCGGAGCTGCCAAATTCAAGGGTGCCAGGAAAAGCACGCCCTTCGCTGCGCAACAAGCGGCTGGTATCGCAGGACGTGCGGCTCAGGAATTTGGCATGCAACACCTGGAAGTTCACCTGAACGGGCCAGGTCCCGGGCGAGAATCAGCGGTACGGGCTCTCAATGCTCTGGGTCTGGAAGTTGTTAGTATTCAGGACGTAACAGGCATACCACACAACGGTTGCAGACCTCCCAAGAAACGTCGGGTCTGATGAAAACGGAGAAAAGGTAGTGGCACGATATATTGGTCCAGTTTGTCGGCTATGCCGGCGAGAAGGCAACAAACTGTTTCTCAAAGGCGAGAAATGCTACAGCAGCAAATGTCCCATTGAGACCCGGGCCTATGCGCCTGGCCAGCATGGCCCCCTGCAGAAACGTCGGCGACGCACAACGGTTTATGGTGATCAGCTACGGGAAAAACAAAAGCTGCGCAGAACCTACAATATTTTGGAAAAACAATTTAAATCCTATTACGTGGATGCGGATCGTCGCAAAGGCAATACGGCGGAGAATCTGCTGCAACTTCTTGAATGCAGGCTTGATAACGTCGTTTATCGAATTGGTTTTGGTGCTTCGCGAACCGAAGCCAGACAATTGGTCAAGCACAAGGCGATTACCATTAATGGACGCCGGGTCAATATCCCGTCCTATCAGGTCAGTGCAGAGGATGTGATTGAAATTCATGAATCTGCAGCGAAGCAGCTGCGGGTAAAATACGCCCTCGAAGCGGCCGAGCAACGTGGCTGGCCTGACTGGATTGATGTCGATGTCAAGAAGATGAAAGGTGTCTACAAGACGGTGCCAGAACGGGCCGAAATCGCTTCTGATGTTCGGGTGTCTCTGGTTGTAGCACTGTACTCGAAGTAACGGTTTGCGACTGAACAGGAATAGAACATGCTGGATACGACCAACCAATTTCTCAAGCCCAACCTGGTAGATGTCAAGTCACTCGGGGATAACCGGGCCAGGATCACGCTGGAACCCCTGGAACGTGGTTTTGGTTATACTCTGGGCAATGCACTGCGGCGGATATTGCTGTCATCGATTTCCGGCAGTGCGATTACCGAAGTGGCCATTGAAGGCGTTATGCACGAGTACTCCGTGATCGAAGGTGTGCAGGAAGATGTTCTTGAAATTCTGATGAATATCAAGGAAGTCGCTCTGACGATGCACGCCACGGAAGACACTGTCCTGAGTTTGCATAAAAAAGGCCCAGGGATTGTCACCGCGGCTGATATCAACGAAAGTCACAATGTCGAGATCAATAACCCGGAGGCAGTGATCGCACACCTGTCTGATCATGCAAGCTTGAACATGCAGCTCAAAGTAACCCGAGGTCGTGGCTACAAGGTTGCAGACTCTGCCGAAAGTGAAGGTGACAGGATGGTGGGTTCCATGTTGCTGGATGCTTCCTTCAGTCCGGTACAACGGGTCTTTTATGAAGTGGCAAATGCTCGCGTTGAAAAACGAGTGGATCTGGATCGTCTGGTAATCGAAGTCGAAACAAATGGTACGGTTGATCCTGAAGATGCTGTGCGTATAGCGGCAACCATTTTAAGTGACCAGTTGTCGTCGTTCGTGAACCTGGAAGAGACAACTTCGGAAAACCAGAAACAGGAAGAGCCTGAAGTGGATCCGGTGTTGCTGTGCCCGGTTGATGACCTGGAATTGACGGTGCGTTCTGCCAATTGCCTGAAAGCAGAAAGTATCTACTATATCGGTGATTTGATTCAGCGTACCGAAAATGAACTGTTGAAAACTCCAAATCTTGGCAAGAAGTCGCTTACCGAAATCAAGGATGTGTTGGCTTCCAGGGGGCTTTCACTGGGCATCAAACTCGAAAGCTGGCCACCTTCTATCCTCGCGGAAAGCCGGGATGGCCTGAATAAAATGATGGGACGTTAGTTATGAGACACAAGAAATCCGGTCGCAGACTGAATCGGACCTCGGCACATCGGACCGCCATGTTTAGAAATATGGCGGCTTCATTGATCAAGCATGAGCAAATCCGCACTACGGTTGCCAAGGCAAAAGAACTGCGTCGAGTGGTGGAACCACTGATTACGTTGGGCAAGGTGGATGGTGTGGCCAATCGCCGGTTGGCTTTTACCCGTCTGCGTGACAAGGAAGCAACCGGAAAGCTGTTTTCTGATCTGGGTGTGGCTTATCTGGACCGACCTGGAGGTTATCTGCGTATTCTAAAATGTGGCAACCGACCCGGTGATAATGCACCCATGGCCTATGTGCAACTGGTTGCCAGACAGGATCAGGCTGCTGAGTAAGCACTTCGTTCGTGTGCGTTTCAACGGCATATAAAGCCTGGCGAAAGCCGGGCTTTTTGCTGTTTATTAACCTGCTTATCCCAGGATGGCTGCGACAATGGCAGATATTGTATTACTAACAGATTTCGGAACCACCGATTATTATACAGGGCAGATTCATGGGGTTTTGAGTCAACTGTGTCCTGCGGTTCGAGTCATCGATCTTTGTCACCACCTGCCCTCATTTGATATTCAGTCTACGGCATTTCTGTTGCCCGAATTACTCAAAGGTTTTCCTGTCGATACCGTGTTCTTATGCGTTGTGGATCCATTTGTTGGTAGCAGGCAAAGGTCGCTGGCGATGTATTGTGATCAGCGCTGGTTGGTGGGCCCGGATAATGGTCTGTTTTCCGTCGCACTGCAGCGTTCAAGACAGAGTGACTGCTATGAGATCAGTTGGCGACCGGAACAGTTGTCGATGACTTTTCATGGTCGGGATCTCTATGCACCGGTTGCAGCGGGGTTGGCCACAGGTTCTCCTTTGCCAATGCAGCCGCTTGCGTCGGGCCAGAATCATGGGTTGCAGCAGGTGCACGACGTTACTGCTTTGGATTTGTGGAAGATCATTTATATCGACCATTATGGCAATTGCCTATCTGGCATTCATGCGGCGGTGGTGAGCACGGAGTTGTTATTGCAGGTTGGTGAAACAGTGGCCAGGCATGCAGAGACGTTTTCCGCAGCACTATCCGGTCAGTTATTCTGGTATCAAAACAGCCTTGGTCTGGTGGAATTTTCCCTGTGGGTTGCTGATGCAGCCCACAGGGCCAATATTGCTGTGGGTGATCAGGTACAGCGCGCAGCACCGATCGTGGTATGAACAGATTTTCAATGAGATCCCTGCGAGCGGAGCGCCTGAACCCGAAGTTTATCTTTTATACCTTCTGCCTGGTACATTTGCTGATCTGGACGCTGGGTCCACTACTGGTACGTACAAGCCTGTCGAACGATGTTGCAGAAGGCATTGCCTGGGGCTATCAATGGCAACTTGGATACAACAAACATCCGCCCCTGGCTGCCTGGTTATTGGCTATCACAACCAGACTGGCTGGTGATCCTGAATGGCCAGCCTACCTGTTGGCGCAAATACTGTTGTTAAGTGGGTTCTGGGCTGTCTGGCGCCTGGCTGGGAAAATGCTCTCACCCTGGCCGGCGCTGGTAGCGGTGATGTTGCTCGAGGGCATCATTTTTTATAATGTGAAATCAACCACATTTACACCAGATACACTGCAAATGCCAATCTGGGCGTTTATCACCCTGTTCTATTACCTGGCGTTATCCAGCCGCCGGCGGATTTACTGGCTATGGGTGGGGCTGTTCGCTGGTTTGGCGGTATTGACCAAATACCAGGCGGTGGTTCTGTTTGTTGCCATGTTTGCGGTATTGCTGATGACCGCCCAAGGCCGTTCCAGTCTGAAAACTTCGGGCCCGTACCAGGCTGTTTTGATCGGCTTATTGATTACGGCGCCACATTTTTATTGGTCCTGGCAGCTGCATTTTCCCGAGATTCACTATGCACTGAGGAATGTTAACAAGTCCCTTGATGTGGTGGCGAATCCCTCTTTCTGGCACCAACACCTGGTACCACCGGTACTGAATCTGAAAAATACACTGGCCACCTTATTACCGGTTGCTGTTTTGAGCGCCTTTCTGTACTCCAAAGAACGGGGCAAAACCTCAGTTGTCAAATGGCAGCGTGACTATATCCTGCTGATGGCCCTTACCCCTTATCTTGTTACTTTGCTGGCAAGTCTTATTACCGGTGGGCTGTTTGCTGCACGATGGAACATCCCGGATTTTTATTTGCTTGGATTGCTCATTATGCTGTGGATGCGTCCACCTTTTAGGCCGCAGCAGATCCGACGGTTCCTGGTGGCTTTTCTGGTGCTGTTTTTGCTCATTCCTGCGGTTCGATTTGGCTATATCCAGTATCGAGCACAAACCTGGACAGTACGCGGTGAATATTTTCGTGATTTTCCGGCTCGCGAGGTTGCTGGTCGGGTGCAGATCCTGTGGGAACAATATTCTACACAACCATTGCGTTACGTTGCCGGCAGGCATTATCTGGTGGCTTTTGTGGCTGCCTATGCGGACCGTCATCCTGCGGCGTATTTTGATTGGGACCCTGCTCAGTCAGCCTATATCGACGAGGCAAAGATGCGTAGAGCGGGCGCGGTATTTCTCTGGACCGTAGAAAACGATGAACTACAGCGTTTGCCTGCGGCCATTCGTAAGCGTTTCCCCAAGGCCATCGAACTGCCTGTTATGGCATTTCGCAGCGATTCTGGTGGTCCGGTGCGGTTTCGAATCGGGGTTGCATTGTTGCCCCCAGCGGCATTTTGAGCGGGGTATTTACGCCGAATGGTGCCGTATCAGCGTTTTTCAACAGCCGGTTCATTCCGGTTTGGTTCCGATACGGTCATCAGTGTAATGTATCGATTCTATCAACACATTGGATTGATCTTATACGCCAGTTGGGCGAGAATGCGGGGGAAGTTGTCAGTAGCCGCAGTTCTTCTCCAGTAGCTGCTCAAGATGGTTTGTAGAGCACGGCAATGGGTGAAGTCGACAACGTGCAGCTGATTTAGAATAACAGCCTGAATGCAGGCTTTCTCGGGAGACAGCCATGTCAAATGCTGCAGGACAACAGCAGCCGGGTCGTAGAGATCTGGCGAATGCCATTCGCGCCTTGAGTATGGATGCGGTACAAAAAGCCAATTCGGGTCATCCAGGAGCACCTATGGGGATGGCCGATATTGCTGAAGTGCTATGGAATAGCCACCTCAAGCACAATCCAGCCAACCCTGACTGGGTGGATCGAGATCGTTTTGTACTCTCCAATGGCCATGGCTCCATGCTGTTGTACGCATTGCTGCATTTAAGTGGCTATGAGCTCAGTATTGAGGATCTGCAGTCCTTTCGACAATTGCACTCGAAAACACCCGGTCACCCTGAATACGGTTACGCACCTGGTGTAGAGACCACCACCGGCCCTTTGGGACAGGGTATCAGCAATGCGGTTGGCATGGCACTGGCTGAGCAGACCATGGCAGCCCAGTTCAATCGTGAGGGCCACAATATCGTCGATCACAACACCTATGTGTTCCTCGGTGATGGTTGTATGATGGAAGGTATCTCGCATGAGGCTTGTTCGTTGGCAGGCACTCTGGGGCTCGGCAAACTGGTGGCTTTATGGGATGACAATGGCATCAGTATTGACGGGGAGACTGCCGGCTGGTTTACAGAAAATACCGCAGATCGTTTCACCGCCTATGGTTGGCAGGTGATTCGGGATGTGGATGGCCATGATGCTGCAGCGATTGATCATGCCCTGCTTCAGGCACAGGCAGTCACCGATCAACCGACCCTGATTTGTTGCAAAACAACCATTGGCTTTGGTTCGCCAAATTTGGCCGGTACGCACAATTGCCATGGGGCACCGCTAGGCGATGCCGAAGTGGCCGCTACTCGCAAGCAGTTGGGCTGGTCGTACCCAGCCTTTGAAATACCTGACAAGATCTATGCCGGATGGAATGCTGCAGATCGGGGCGCCAGGGCCGAACAGGAATGGGATACGCGTTTTGCCGCCTATCAAGCCGCTTACCCGCAACTGGCAGCCGAGTTTGCGCGGCGTAGCAGTGGACAATTACCGGCAAACTGGCTACAGAGCACTACCCGCTTTATCCAGGCCTGTGCAGATCATTCTGACAGCCCGGCAACCCGCAAGGCCTCACAGAATACCCTGAATGCTTACGGCCCGGTACTGCCTGAGTTTTTTGGTGGCTCGGCAGATCTCACCCCCTCCAACCTGACTGCCTGGTCCGGCTCAGTGTTGATTAATGATGGCCACAAGGCAGGCAACTACCTGTCGTATGGGGTACGGGAATTCGGCATGTCGGCAATCATGAACGGGATTGCCCTGCATGGTGGGTTCATCCCCTACGGTGCAACTTTTCTGATGTTCTCAGAATATGCCCGCAATGCCCTGCGTATGGCGGCCTTGATGAAAATCCGTAGTATCTTTGTGTACACCCATGACTCCATTGGCTTGGGTGAGGATGGGCCAACCCATCAGGCCGTGGAGCAGATTCCTACCCTGCGCATGATCCCGAATATGAGTCTGTGGCGTCCCTGCGATACCGTGGAAACGGCAGTGGCCTGGAAGGCTGCGATTGAAAAAACCGACGGTCCGTCATGTTTGGTGTTCTCCAGGCAGGGGTTGCCGCATATGTCTCGTACCCAGCAGCAGATCAACGATATAGCCCGTGGTGGGTATGTCCTGTCTGATAGTGCAGGGTCACCGGATGCGATTATTATTGCCACCGGATCGGAAGTTGGGCTGGCATGGTCAGCCGCTGAGGCATTAACCGGTGAGGGGTTTGCGGTGCGGCTTGTCTCCATGCCTGCGACGGATGTCTTCGATGCCCAGGATGCGGCGTATCGGGAGTCTGTATTGCCGGCAGCCTGCACAGCACGAGTTGCCGTCGAGGCTGCGGTGACTGACGGGTGGTACAAGTACGTTGGCCTTGGTGGCAAGGTCTTGGGGATGCATCGCTTTGGAGAGTCTGCCCCCGCCGGACAACTGTTTTCCGAGTTTGGTTTTACTACAGAAAATTTGACCCAAATGGTCAAGTCTGTAATGGCCTGAGCATTTCTTCCATTTCACCTTCAGTCTAGCGCTGAACTCTTATTCTTTCAGGAGAGATTACATGACGGTAAAGATCGCAATCAATGGATACGGACGAATCGGCCGCAATATACTGCGGGCCTGGTTTGAATCAGGACGGGACGATGTGGAAATCGTTGCCGTCAATGATCTGGGGGATGTGTCGACCAACGCCTATTTGACCCAATACGATACCACGCACGGTAATTTTCAGGGTGAAGTCGAGGTTGATGGTGACAGCATGGTGGTCAACGGCCGGCGTATCCGGGTCCTGGCAGAGCGCGATCCGGCCAAACTCCCCTGGGGCGAGCTGGGAGTTGATGTTGTGCATGAATGCACCGGGTTTTTTGCCAACAAAGAAAAAGCCAGCCTGCATTTGGCTGGTGGTGCCAGGAAAGTGGTGATTTCAGCACCGGGTGGCAAGGATGTCGATGCTACCGTGGTGTTTGGGGTCAACGAAGGCATTTTAAAATCTACCGATACGGTTATTTCCAATGCTTCCTGTACCACCAATTGCCTGGCGCCGATGGCCAAGCAGTTGCATGCTACATTGGGTCTGGTCAAAGGCTTGATGACGACCATCCATTCTTATACCAATGATCAGGTATTGACCGATGTTTATCACAAGGATCTGCGTCGTGCCCGTTCGGCGACACAATCAATGATCCCGACCAAAACTGGCGCTGCAGCCGCCGTGGGACTGGTTTTGCCGGAGCTGGCTGGACGCCTGGATGGTTTCGCTATCCGGGTGCCAACCATTAATGTTTCATTGGTGGATCTGACCTTTGAAGCCGGTCGTGACACGACCGCCGAGGAAGTCAATGCCATCATGAAAGCTGCAGACGATGGCACGGTGCTACGCTATTCGGATGGGCCTTTGGTGTCTGTGGATTTTAATCACACCAGCACTTCGTCAAATTTTGATGCCACATTGACCCGGGTCGATGGCAGATTGGTCAAGGCATGTTCCTGGTATGACAACGAGTGGGGATTCTCCAATCGCATGCTCGATACCACGGTTGCCCTGATGAACGCCTAGGCATTCCTGTGCGTTATCAGAGCTACCAGGAATACGGGTATTCGTTGGTTGAGCAACTCCTCCCCCCGGTATGCCTTGCATCTGGGGAGGGAGTGCTGCCCGTCACAGACGTAGAGGAGGAAGATAATGGCGATACTTGATATGATATCACTGGATCTATCAGGGCAAAGGGTACTGATCCGTCAGGACCTGAATGTGCCTGTCAAGGATGGCAGGATCACTTCTGATTCGCGCCTGTGTGCGGCCTTGCCGACGGTACGTCAAGCTGTGCAGGCCGGTGCCAAAGTACTGCTGATGTCCCACCTGGGAAGACCGGAGGAGGGACAGCCAGAGACTCGGTTTTCTTTGCAACCCGTCGCCGATTACCTGGGGGCGCAATTGGCACAGCCGGTGCGACTGGTGGCTGATTATCTTGAAACTTCGCCACAACTGGCTAACGGTGAAGTTGTGTTACTGGAGAATGTTCGCTTTAATATTGGCGAAAAGAATGACGAGGAGGCCTTGTCACGTGCCTATGCCAGCCTTTGTGATATCTATGTCATGGATGCTTTTGGTACGGCCCATCGGGCCCAGGCATCGACCCACGGGGTTGCCCGTTATGCCCCGGTAGCATGTGCCGGTCCCTTGTTACATGCGGAACTTTCTGCGCTTGGCAAAGCCCTCAATGAACCAAAGAGACCGCTGGTAGCGATTGTCGGTGGCGCCAAAGTGTCCACCAAGCTGACGGTTCTGGACAGTCTCAGTTCGGTTGTCGATCAGCTGATTCCCGGTGGTGGAATCGCGAATACCTTTATTGCTGCGGCAGGGTACCCTGTGGGCAGGTCGTTGTATGAACCGGATTTAATCCCTGAGGCCAAACGTTTGATGGCTGTGGCCAAAGCGGCCGGGCGCGCGATTCCGGTGCCAGTCGATGTGGTCGTGGGCAAGGTCTTTTCTGAAACAGCGGTCGCCTCGGTTAAACGGGTCGATGAAGTAGCGGATGACGATCTGATCTTTGATGTCGGCCCTGAAACCGCAGCGGGCTATACAGCCATGATGGGGTCTGCCGGGACCATCGTCTGGAACGGGCCGGTCGGGGTTTTTGAAATCGAGCAGTTTGCACAAGGCACCCGTGAACTTGGGCGGGCGATTGCTGCTTCGTCTGCTTTTTCGATTGCTGGTGGGGGGGATACCCTGGCTGCGGTAGATAAATACGGTCTGGTCGATGACATCTCCTATATTTCTACCGGTGGTGGTGCCTTTTTGGAGTTTCTGGAGGGCAAGAAACTGCCGGCGGTACGTATGCTGGAAAGCAGGGCTGGCACTTGAGCAAACCCCACACTGTGAAGCACAAAATTCGACGACGCTGTAAGATTGTTGCAACCCTGGGTCCGGCTACCGATGATGCATCGGTTCTGGCTGAAATTATTCAGGCAGGAGTCGACGTTGTACGGGTTAATTTTTCACACGGTACGGCCGAAGAGCAGATTTCACGGGCCATCCAGACCCGCCAGATTGCCCAACGTCTGGGTCGGCATGTCGCCGTGCTTGCAGATTTACAGGGTCCAAAAATTCGTATCCGGGGCTTTGTCGAGCACCGGGTAGAGCTGGCAGATGGCGCAGGTTTTATCCTTGATACTCACCTCGGTGCTCAGGCGGGTACGCAGCAGCGGGTAGGTGTGACCTACAAAACCTTGTCACAGGATGTCAAACCGGGCAATTTTCTGATGCTCGATGATGGCAATATCTGTTTGCAGGTCGTGGCTGTCGATGATCACGAGATCAACACCTTGGTCGTTACCGGAGGGGTATTGTCAGACAGTAAGGGCATCAACCTGCAAGGAGGGGGTCTCTCGGCACCTGCACTGACCGCCAAGGACCTGACTGATATTAAAACGGCTGCCGCCATGGAAGCGGATTATCTTGCCGTATCATTTCCGCGCACGGCCGCTGATGTTCAGCAGGCACGAGAGTTGTTCCGTGCTGCTGGTGGCAAAGGTGGGATTGTTGCCAAGGTCGAACGCTCTGAAGCGGTCACCAATATCGAAGAAATCATCCGCGCTTCCGAAGCGGTGATGATTGCACGCGGTGACCTCGGCGTCGAGATTGGTGATGCTGAATTACCGGGGGTACAAAAAACCATCATCAACCGTTGTCGCTCACTCAACCGTATTGTCATTACCGCAACCCAGATGATGCAGTCCATGGTGGAAAATCCACAACCAACCCGGGCCGAGGTCATGGATGTGGCCAATGCGGTGATTGATGGCACCGATGCGGTCATGTTGTCCGCAGAAACCGCAGTGGGCAGATATCCACAAAAAGTGATTGAGTCTATGGACCGGATCTGTGTGGGCGCAGAGAAGCAGCGACGCACCCTGGTTTCCAATCACCGCATGACGTCGCGCTTCGATACCATTGAAGAATCGATTGCAATGGCCAGTATGTATACGGCCAATCACATGGATGTTTCGGCAATTCTGGCGTTGACCGAGTCCGGTACCACGGCGCGACTGATGTCTCGGATCAGTTCCGGTATTCCGATTTTTGCGATGACCCGGCATCCCGAAGTGGGTCGCCGAGTCAGTCTTTATCGTGGTGTCTATGCAGTCGATTTCGATGCCAACCAGGTACCGGTCGGCCTGGTCAACAGAACCGCTGTGGCGGAAATGCAGCGCCTGGGTGCAGTGCAAAAAGATGGCCTGGTGCTGGTCACCAAAGGGGATTTGTCCGGTATCGCCGGAGGGACAAATTCCCTGAAAATCGTACGTGTCGGAGAAGTGTGCTGAATCCGGCTGGTAGAGAGCCGACTATGCAGGCTATTATAGGGGCGACCAGGTGTTGGCAACACTGCATTTGAGTCGTTATTCGTTTGATCAAAAATTGGGGGCAGGAATATGGCTTTGATAACGTTACGGCAGTTGCTCGATCACGCAGCAGAATATAATTATGGTGTGCCGGCATTTAATGTCAATAACATGGAACAGATGCGGGCCATTATGGAAGCGGCCGATGAAACCGATAGCCCGGTTATTGTGCAGGCCTCGGCCGGTGCCAGAAGCTATGCAGGGGCACCTTTTCTGCGCCATTTGATCTTGGCGGCTACGGAAGAATTTCCCCATATTCCGGTAGTCATGCACCAGGATCACGGGACTTCACCGGCCGTTTGCCAGCGTTCCATTCAGCTCGGTTTCAGTTCGGTGATGATGGATGGGTCACTGGAAGAGGATGGCAAAACGCCGTCGAGTTATGCATACAATGTCGCAGTGACCCGCCGCACCGTTGCATTGTCACATGATTGCGGGGTTTCGGTAGAAGGCGAACTTGGTTGTCTGGGCTCCCTGGAGTCGGGGGAGGCGGGCGAAGAAGACGGTATCGGTGCAGTCGGCAAACTGGAGCACAGTCAGCTGCTGACCGATCCGGAAGAAGCGGCACAGTTTGTTCGAGAGACCGGAGTGGATGCGCTGGCCATTGCGATCGGCACCTCCCACGGCGCCTACAAGTTTACTCGTCCCCCAACAGGCGATATTCTGGCGATCGAGCGAATCAAACAAATCCACGCCAGAATCCCCGATACTCATTTGGTGATGCATGGTTCTTCGTCAGTACCGCAGGATTGGCTCAAGATCATCAATGAACACGGTGGGGATATGGGTCAGACCTATGGAGTACCGGTCGAAGAAATTGCCGAAGGGATCCGTCATGGGGTACGCAAGGTGAATATCGACACAGATTTACGCATGGCCTCAACCGGCGCGATCCGCCGCCATTTAATTGAAAATCCCAGCAACTTTGATCCACGCAAATACCTGGCAGCTGCCACAGCGGCGATGAAGGGGATCTGCAAGGCACGGTATGAGGCTTTTGGAGCATGTGGCAACGCCTCTAAAATTCGCCCACTTTCGATGGAAACCATCACGGTTCGCTATAAAAATGGGGACTACGACCCCAAAGTTGTTTGAGGAGCGGATTCTCCCGTTTACTTCAGGCCCGTACAGTGGTGTAAGGCTTGTTGCAGGAAAAGCCGCCAAATTCTGGCTCCCCAGCAGCAGCTGATGGGCTCAGTCAGGGCCGATAGCACTTGGTTTTGGGACCAGTAGATACAGTCGACCAGCCTGCTTCATCGTTGCAGCCAGGCGTTCGGCAGCGTTGCCTTGTCCCCAGAACAGATCGATGCGTAGTCTGCCCTTGATGGCAGCGCCCCGGTCCTGGGCCAGCATCAGGTGCTGGTAGCGCTGCCCCGATTGGTCCGGCAGGCTTGTATCGAGCCACAGCAGCGATCCAAGAGGAATATTGTCTGGATCGACGGCGAGGCTGCGCCCGGCAGTTAGCGGCAACCCGAAGGCCCCCTTGGGGGACCAGTTGTGGTCGATGATCCGGGACTTGAAGAAGATATACCGCGGGTTGCTGTTCAGTAGAGCCTGTCGCTGTCGCGGGTGGTCTTTGAGCCATTGTTTGAGGCTGTACAAGGTCACTTTCGATGCGGTCATTGCCCCACGAGCAATCAGTTCCTTGCCGATGGAATGATAGGGCCGGCCATTATTGGCAGCATTGTGTACGGCAAGGCTTGAGCCGTTCGCCAGCTCAATACGACCACTGCCTTGTATTTGCAGAAAAAAACGTTCGATCGGATCGGCCAGCCAGACGATTTCATTGCCCGCCAGCAGGCGCTGACCGGGTGCGTTATCAGCGGCATTGATGGATGCTCGTCCGGGGTAGGGCACGACCCGATGGTCGAGCAAACGGCCCATGGTGGGCAACCGTGGATCAGGCCCCAGATCGAGGTATACCAGGTCTGCGGGCGGGCGGTATAAAGGGTATCGGTAGTCACTGCTTGCTTTCAGACTCCCCTTGATCACAGGAACGTAATAGCCGGTGACAAGCGCAGGTGGTTGCCACCAGCGACTGTTCAGTGCCCGAAATTCGAAATATTGTTTAATAAAGTTTTTGGTGGCAAGGTTGTTAATGGGGACTTTGGCCGCTGCTGCACACAACGGCCGCAAGTTGGTATGTCCCCGGGCTGTGCGCTGACAGTTGCGCAGCAAGGCTGGCCAGACGCTGACCAGCTGTTCCCGTTCCCAGCCTGGCACCTGGCTCCAGTCGACTGCACTGCCATACAAAGGGCCAACTGCAGGGTTGTACTTGGCCAGACAGCCGCTTAGCAGCAGGCTGAGCGGTAACAACAGCAGGAAAAAGATCGTGGTCCTGAAGCGCGACGTCCTCAACTCCACGACAGGCTACCCACCCCGGGAATGGTGATGGATCGCTGCATTACGTTAAGTCCGAATACCAGACCAAAAATATTGGCTTCAAAACCCTCCTCGCGGGCCAGAGTAATTCCTAGCACTCCGAATAAAGACAACTGATAGCCGGTATTGCTGGGGGTTGGGCCCCAGAAAAGGCTGTCAATCAGAAAATCCTTACCGATCGCTGTAGCAGGCAGCGCGACCTTCAGCTCAGGAGTTCGGCGCAGCAGATACGCGGTAAACGAGTTACTGTTGGGTCCAGGCCACAGCCAATAGTTTCTTGGATAGCGGTAGCTAGCCACTGCTTTGGCCAGGCGTTCTATGGCTTTTCCAGCAGCTGGGCCGTGGATATCGGTCAATATTTTCGGTTTGTTGCCGAACCATTCCCGATCCGGAGCTGCCTGCTCGATGACCACGGCAGAGTTCCCCATCCAGGCTCGCCAGCCGATCACCTGGTACACGGTGAATTGCTGTTCACCGGCCTTGCGGGCGGCGATCCAGGTATGAACTGCGAATGCGCCACGCCAGGAAAAAGCCCGCGCGGCGAACACCAGCACACGTGCCTGACCGGGATACTTGCTGGGGACAACAATGCCTGCAGATTTGTGGCTGGCGGTTCGCCAGTTGGTATTCAGGTTGATGGACCCGAACAGTGACATCCACAGGGGGCCGGCAAACAAGATTGGAAACAACCAGAAAACCAGACGGAGTCGGGATGTTTTGTTTTGTTGCGGGCAGTTCATGTATTCTCAAGGGTTTTCATATGCTCAAAATCTCGAAATACTGTAGTCATCAAGGTTCAGTGCAGGTTTGTTGCCCAGTACCAGGTCTGCCACCAGATTGCCGGCGCCGGAAGACATGGTCCAACCCAGATGGCAATGTCCTGTATTCAGATAGAGGTTATGAAAAGAGGTCTGGCCCATGATTCCCATGCCATCGATACTGACCGGGCGCAGGCCGGACCATGGTTCGAGCTTCTGGTGGTCAGGATCAACCGGAAGATCAGGGAACAGGGAGCGGGTAAAATGCACCAGACCGTCAATCCGTTCCCCCTGTACCCGGAGGTCATAGCCGGCCAGTTCAGCCGTGCCGGCGACCCGCAGGCGATCGTCATAGGGGGTGGCGGCAATGTGATGCGTTTCGTCAATAATGGGTCGCAATGCTGGGCTTGTCCATCCGGCGGTGGGAACGGTAATAGAATAACCCTTGACCGGTTGAACCGGCAGGTGAATACCCAGAGGAGCCAGTAATTTCGTGCTGTAACTGCCAGCTGCGACCACAAAGGCATCCGCAGTCAATTGCCCTTTATTGGTCAGTATTCCGAGGACCTTGTTGTTGGTATGGTGGATTTTTTCGACTGTGGTGTTAAAGCGAAAATCAACGCCCGCCTGGGCTGCGTGAAGGGCCAATCCCTGGCAGAATTTTCTGGCATCTCCCGAGCAATCCGTAGGAAAATGCAGGCTACCGCTGAGTTGCGCCTCGATCGCTTGCAGAGAAGGTTCCAGTGCGATGGTTTGTGCTGCATCCAGTGCCGTAAATTCGACCCCTTCCTGTGCCATTAGCTCTGCCATTTTTGTGAAATACTGCAACGATCGTTGGTCTCTGAAAACTTTCAAGGTGCCGTTACATTTCTGATCGTGCGCAATCTGCAATTCCTCACACAGTGCTTGCCAGGTGCGCAGGCTGTATTGACCCAGGGCGACATTGCGTAGGGTATTGCGATGATAGAGATCTGCTCTGGCACAGCGAAAAAAACCCAGCAGCCAGCCCAACATCGAAGGCAGTGCGGCAGCCCGCAACTGGATGGCAGAATCTGCATGACCGATATTGCCAAGGATTCTTCTGATAATGCCAGGCGCATTCCAAGGGTCAGCCATGCTCGGGTTGAGCATGCCCGCATTGGCATGACTGGTTTCCATCGCAGCCTGATTCTGGCGATCCACTACAGTTACGGTGGCCCCATTTTTATTCAAAAACCAGGAGGTTGCGACTCCCAGCAGGCCACTGCCTATGACGACAACATGCACAATAATCACTCCATGGGGTCTGTGAAAAAAAGTGGATAAAAGGACCAACAATTCTGCAGTGTTTGTGTTGACTGTGCAAGCGCCGAAAAGACGACTGCGGTACAGTCCATAGGGTATTGCCTCTTCGAAGTCATTATCAGCCTGCGCTATTTCCCATTAGCCGGGGACTCTGATGGTTTGAGTATCATCAAGAAAATCAGGTTTCAGGCCAGCAGGCATACCAGCAGTTTATTTTCTGTAATAAATGGCTCTTGAAAGACGGGTTGAAGATAGACGTTGTCTATTCTCTTGTTTATAATAGCATCATGGACAAGACAACATCTGTAACCCAAACCTCTTCTGTCAGACAAATCCTGGTAAACCATGGTGTGCGACCGACCTCTCAACGGGTTGAGATTGCGCGACTTCTGTTTGCTGCGCAAGATCATTTTTCCGCTGAGCAAGTGGTTCGAATGGTCGGCCGGGGTAGCAATTATGTTTCTCGTGCTACCGTCTATAATACTCTGAATCTATTCATGGAAAGTGGTTTGGTTCGGCAATTGGTGGTGGATACCGGGAAAATATTCTATGATTCCAATACCACCCCGCATTATCACTATTACAATTCTCAAACCGGGGAATTGTATGATATTGATCCCTCAACGATCGACTTGACCGGGTTGCAAGAGCTACCGGCGGGCATGGAAGTGGAAGGCATCGATATCATTATTCGATTGCGTAGCAGCACTCGTCATTGAGCCAAAAACCTCCCGAACCTTCATCTAGGCTTCATGCCGGTGTAGCTCAGTTGGCAGAGCAACTGATTCGTAATCAGTAGGTCGGAGGTTCGACTCCTCTCACCGGCACCAATAAAATCGACAACTTGCGATGTTTTTGCAGAATCTGATTTTTCGTAAGTCACCACCAAGTCACCAAAGCATAGATCTTGCCACCTAACGAGGC
>CAYQAP010000009.1:27821-48196 GCA_964415515.1 uncultured Gammaproteobacteria bacterium
AGCCAGTAGAGCACATCAAACGCCAGTACCCTATGTGACAGTGCGAGTGCCGCTGCCACACTGAAACCCGAGTCTTCCGCACAGCAAGTGAAGACGTCACCCGGGATGGTGGTGCTGATCGACTAACTGCTCGATGCGCACGTCTACACTGGGATCGCTGAAATACTCAACAAGCGAGAACTCCATTCATTTGAGTGAACCTGGACGTATGCTGACAGAAACTCAAAAGTAAAAATAGGGTGGATGTTTTGCAGCGGATACGCCATTTTCTGTTTGGTCGGTGAAGCGTTCAGGCCCACCGAGGATGATCTCTCCTTCATTGAGCAGAAAGTCCTTGAACACTGCAGCGGATCGACTCAGACGTTTTCCTGCTCGATGGACGATATGCCATTTGCGAATAATCGGCATATCAATAACATCCAGGATGGTCAGATAATTCAGGCGCAGTTCCATGGCCAGCGTGTCACGCGACAACAAGCCGAGCCCCAGGCCAGCACCGACACTCTGTTTGATGGCTTCATTGCTGCCGGCCTCCATGCCGGTTTTCATGTGAATGCCCTGTTCATTGAAGAACCGCTCCATGGCAATTCGGGTTCCCGATCCTTGTTCCCTGACCAGAAATATCTCATCTTTAAGTCGCCGCAGCGGGATCTGAGGCTGACCGGCCAGTTGATGGTCTGAACGTGCAACGATAACCAATGGATTGATGGCAAACACACCTGATTCCAGATCCCGGTCTTCTGGTGGTTGGCCCATAATCACCAGGTCAACATCGTTGTCATCCAGTGCAGCCAGCAAATTTTTTCGATTGGTGACATTCAGGGCGATACTGATTTTTGGGAGCCGTTGTTTAAATACGGCGAGGATGGCGGGAAGAAAATAATTCGCGGTTGAAGCTACAGTCAGGTGAAGTTTGCCGACCTTAAGATTTTTGAGATTATCCAGTACGGTTTCGAGTTCGTGGAGCTGCTGCGTAATCCGTTTGGAGGTGGCTTTAACTTCCCGGCCGCATTCGGTGAGGTGGACGCGTTTGCCCACCCGATCCAGCAGCACAACCTCAAGATTTTGTTCCAATTGTTTGACCTGCATGGATACGGCTGGCTGACTAAGAAACAGTTCTTCAGCAGCCTGGGTAAAACTCAAATTTCGGGCCACGGATTCAAATACCGTGAGTTGACGCAAGGTGACGTGCATGGCAGATATCTCATAAGATAAAACTTATGAAAAGTATATCATATCATAAGCACTCATCCTGATATTGCTGCTGGATATACCTCGGGCAGGCTCGTAGGCGACTGTGATTATATGGGTATGGGATCCGTGAGTTCGTGGCACTGAGCCGAGTCACTAAGGAAGAGCGTGCTAAGAACACGGGAGAGTATGCGTTGCGATGACGGTCTTCTTGCAAGAACTGTCGTACGACAGCTGGATTTTGCAGCACCCAGCAGGTACTCTTTCTGCGTATTCCCATTTGGCTGTTGGAAATAACAACCTGACGACAACTTTCACTCATCCAGGAAAATCTTATGATTCTAGAAATTGCTGAAATCCAAATCAAACCCGAAACGAACTCCCGGTTTGAAGCTGCAGTTGAAAAGGGGGTCACCGAGGCCATATCCACGGCTCGGGGCTTCATGGGTTATAAACTCAACAAAGGGATTGAATCAAAGGAGCGCTACATTTTGATGATTTTTTGGCAAACCTTAGAAAATCATACCGTGGATTTTCGCTCATCCAGCGTTTTTCAGGATTGGCGGGCACTGGTAGGACCTTATTTTGCCGAAGCACCGGTCGTTGAGCATTTTAGCCTGGTAGCAAAATCTGCCTAACAGGTTGTTGAAAAAGTTTCAGGTAGGTGAGAGCTAAGGTGATCATTCACGAAAATGCACAGTGTAGGCTTGTGTAGTTGATGGTTCGCTAGCGAAGCCAAGATTCATTAATGCGATGCTGCTAATGGCCTGTTTCACTGGAGGCTAACAGCTTGTTACTGGATTTATACAACATCTCTACGGCATCCAGACTGTCAATATCCATGATCTGATCGGTGATCCAGCGGTTGACGGCTAGACGGCCCATGATGTTCTGGATATGGCTTGCAAAGCAGCGCCGCATTTCGAATCCGGGTTGTTTGTCAGCATATCCACAAAGCGCGTATTCCTGAGCTCGCTGATTGCAGAGGGTGTAGAACTTCGCCTCATAGTCACCGGGACCGGTGATCTCGCGCTGGTTATTGGCCAGATGGCGGGCAGCTTCGTGCACCAGATGAGTGATGAATTGTTCTCTTTGATTCAGCTCCAGCGAGTGGCTGAGCAGACGATCTGAGCAGTGAATAAGAAAGACAAGATACTCGCTAATGACACTCATTCGCTGAACGTCATGGGTGTAGGTAAAATCTTCGGCGTGCAGGTTCTTGGCTGCACTGAGGCTGATTTGCCAGCACACAAAAGCCACTGCGCCAGCGTTTTCATCGATGCCGGCATCAGGCTTCATCCATTTATTGCGGATACGAATATCTTCCACGGAATGGCACGGCCTAAGAGGCTACCCTGGAAGTCTTTAGAAAACAGGCTGGAGAAGCAGGTTGCAGCTTAGCGTTGTGAGCCTTTTTCCGCATGGGCCATGTCGATGACATCATTGGCGATATCCATAAACTCCTTGGGATATCCAGCCAGTGCATCGGTATCGGTTGGTGCCCAGTACTCCTGAGGTGAGACCCCGTGTTTATGTTCATAGGCAATAAATTGCCGTTGCATTTCCAGCATTTTCTGGATTTTTTCCTGCTTGCTGCTCATGGTTGTGCTCCTTACATTTTCAGTTCAGATGCCGATACCCATAGATTACAACAAAAAGATTGCAGTAACCTATCTCCCGCTTGGGGTATACGAGGCAGCTGATTACTGTTTTTCTGCTGTATTGACCGCTTTGATCCCTTTATGGGGGATGAATAAGCCACAGCCGAGAAGGCGGTCGTGACCGATACCCTGGCATTGCAGAGCCAGTGATTCTGCCGGTTCCAGATCGGCAACCATAACACTGCGGGTTTGCAGGGGGCCACGTTTCGAGGTTACGGTGTGGGTCAATCCGCAGAGCATTTTGCGAACCTTGATATTGTGGCCGGCTAGATTGCTGGCAATACGCAGCATGAACGCTGACTCGGATTCTCCTGTTTCAGTGACATTGTGGTGGGCGTACAAACAGGGCAATGCTTGCATCGGCCTTGGTTGCGCCTTGCCAACGGCAATTGAATCACCGCCGATCAACAGTTGTTGACCGACAAGAGCCAGAACATCTTGTTGGCGGTATTCAGGGATCCGCAGGTAGAGCCGGGTACGACGGGACAAATGCACTACATGCTCAGGTTGGTTCCAGCCGTTGCCCGAGGTCGCACCGCGAATGCAGTGAATTCCCGATAAAGATTCCTCCTCAAGCCAGGGCAGAATTGTGAGAATCTCCTCGGCCAGGCGGGCAGCATGATCGAGTGGCAATTGGTGGCAAATGATCGAAAATCCCATATCAATCACTGGAGTATGGGACGGATCAGCTGCTGTATCGGTGTTTTCCTGCCAGAACATGGAGTTATCCGGTGCATGGATCCTGAAAGTTAAGCGTAACACAGTGAAAAATACTGTATTCAAGATCATGGAAATATATCCCATTATGGATAGAGAATTTGCTGTTACCTCCCCCATCAGGGGAATTTTGTTGTGCGGTATTATTCCTACAATAGGCGTGGTATAGCGTAATGTGGATACTGTACAGGCCGTATGGCTCCGCACTAAAGATGAATTAACGAGGAACTGATGATGTCTAATCAACACGATACTCCAATGCTGGATGAGCTGGGGAACGGCCCCTGGCCCAGTTTCATCAAGGGCATCAAAAGTTTGCGTGACCGGCATGAAAAACCAGAAGTCAATGCAGTCGCCAATGATCTGCTAGGGCAACTCGAGCATTCCTACGAAACCCGCAAAGGGTACTGGAAAGGCGGCACGGTCAGTGTTTTCGGTTATGGCGGAGGTATCATTCCCCGTTTTTCGGAAGTGGGTGATGAATTTCCGGCCTCACGCGAATTTCATACCTTGCGCGTGCAGCCACCCGCCGGGAATCATTACACCACGGATGCGTTGCGTAAACTGGCCGACAGTTGGGAGAAATACGGTTCCGGGCTGATCACATTCCACGGTCAGACCGGCAATATCATGTTTATCGGCGCCGACACTAAGAATACGCAGCCTTTTTTTGATGAAATCAATGAAGATGGCTGGGACCTGGGTGGGGCTGGACCCTGTGTGCGGACCGCCATGTCCTGCATGGGGGCAGCACGATGTGAAATGTCCTGTGCCAATGAGCACAAGATCCATCGTGTTCTGATTAATAACTTTACCGATGATGTGCATCGACCGGCACTGCCCTATAAATTCAAATTCAAGGTTTCCGGTTGCCCCAATGATTGTCAGAATTCGATCGAGCGGTCAGATTTTGCCGTAATTGGTACCTGGCGCGATGACATGAAAATTGATCAGGAAGAAGTCAAGGCCTATGTCAGGGAGAAGGGTAGAAAACATGTCATTGACAACATCATTTCGCGCTGTCCGACGAACTGCATTGCCCTGCAAGACGATGATACCTTTGCGGTGGACAACCGCAATTGTGTCCGTTGCATGCATTGTCTGAATGTGATACCCAAGGCCTTGCACCCGGGTGATGACAAAGGAGTGACCATTCTTATAGGTGGCAAACGCACCCTCAAAATTGGTGATCAGATGGGCACCGTCGTGGTGCCGTTCATGAAACTGGATACGGCAGAGGATTACGAAAAAATTGTTGAGTTATCCGAAAAGATTATTGATTTCTGGGCCGAAAATGGACTTGAGCATGAACGTACCGGGGAAATGATCGTACGGATCGGACTGGTCAATTTTCTCGAAGGGATCGGGGTTGAACCGGATCCGAACATGGTTTCCTCACCACGGCATGTTTCCTACGTGCGTATGGATGGCTGGGATGAGGAGGCACGCAAGTGGTTTCAGAACCAAGCCGGGGCCAAACGGGCTGCCACCTCCTGAGCACTGACCACAGGAAACCAACACCAACAGATCAAACCGGCAGGAGAAAGCCATGGCATTTGCAGACATGCGTAAACCCATTGAATCAGGTTGTCCTGATGGAATGCAGTATATGCACCCGACCAGTATAAGAAACTTCGGGCAGTGGAAATATCACGATCACCCACGACCGGGTGTGTTGCGGCATGTCGCCTATAGCGGAGAAGAACTTTGGACCGTACGGGCTGGCACTCAGCGTATCCTCGATGTTTTTACCTTGCGCAAGCTTTGTGATATTGGCGATGAATACGCGGAAGGCCATATCCACTTCACGATTCGCAGCAATATTGAGTACCTGGTGGCCGACGGCAACAAGGTTGAGCCATTGATTCAAGCCCTGGAGGATGCCGGCTTCGTGGTCGGTGGTACCAAGAACTCGGTGGCGATGATTTCACATACCCAGGGTTGGTTGCATTGTGATATCCCTGGTACCGATGCTTCGGGTGTGGTGAAGTCGATGATGGATGAGTTGATCGACGAATTTCGTAACTGCAATATGCCTAACCGGGTACATATTACGACTTCCTGCTGTCAGATCAACTGCGGTGGTCAGGGTGATATCGCCATCAATGTCCAGCATACCAAGCCGCCGAAGATCAATCATGATCTGGTAGCCAACGTCTGCGAACGGCCTTCTGTCGTGGCCCGTTGCCCGGTGGCGGCGATTCGACCTGCCATGATTAATGGCAAACCCAGTTTGGAGGTCGATGAAAAGAAGTGCATCTGCTGCGGTGCCTGTTATCCTCCATGTCCGCCAATGCAGATCAACGATGCCGAACACACCAAAATGGCGATCTGGGTTGGTGGCAATCATTCCAACGCCAGAAGCAAGCCCTCATTTCAGAAGTTGGTTGCAGCCGGTTTGCCCAATAACCCACCACGCTGGCCGGAAGTAACGGCAGTGGTGAAACGAATTCTGCGTGTATACAAGGAAGATGCCCGAGATTGGGAACGTCTAAATGACTGGGTCGAACGGATCGGTTGGCCACGTTTCTTTGAGCTGACAGGCCTGCCATTTACCAAATACCATGTCGACAACTGGCGCGGTGCCCGCGAGAACCTCAACGCCTCTACCCATATCCGTTTCTAGAGAGCCTGTCAAAATAGGGGATAAATGGAGTATAAACAATGAAATTCTCGATCATGGTCAATGAAGCACCGTACAGTCATCAGGCGGCAGATTCGGCCTATCAGTTTGCCAAGGCTGTGCTAGAGCAGGGCCATGAACTGTTCCGGGTTTTCTTCTATCACGATGGGGTTAATAATGGTACCCGACTGGCCACGCCACCTCAGGATGATCGGAATATTGTTGCTCGCTGGTCGGCCATGGCGCAGGAGTACCATGTCGACCTGGTCGTCTGTGTGGCTGCCGCCCAGCGTCGAGGTATCGCCGATCCAGATGAAGCACGACGCAACGGTAAGGATGCCGATAATCTGGCGCCTGGTTTCAGGATATCCGGACTTGGTCAGTTGATTGAAGCGGCCATTACAGCGGACAGACTGGTGGAATTCGGAGACTGAGATGGCCACGATCAAGAAAATGATGTACATCAATCGAACGGCTCCGTATGGCACAGTCTACGCACAGGAAGGGCTTGAGGTGGTGTTGATCGGGGCCGCTTTCGAACAGGAAGTGAGCATGGCTTTTATGGATGATGGGGTTTTTCAGTTGCTCAAGGGCCAGGAAGCGGGGGATACCGGGATCAAGAATTTCTCCCCAGCGTACCGCGCACTCGGTGACTACGATGTTCAAAAACTTTATGTTGACCGGGCTTCGTTGCAGGAACGAGGGCTCACTCTTGAAGATCTTCAGCACCTGACCTATGAGGATGAAGATGACGACTATACCGAAAAACCTTTGATCCGGCTGGTGACGAGCCAGGAACTGGCCGCACTGATGGATCAGCAAGATGTGCTGTTCAATTTCTAGGGGGGTGCTCGATGTTGCACACTGTCAATAAATCACCGTATGAGAAAAACAGTCTGCAGCGTTGTTTGCAGTTTGCTACGGACGGCAGCCCGGTGCTGCTGATTGAAAATGGAGTTTATGCCGTACTTGCCGCAGGGTCGCAGGCAGCGATGGTGGAAAAAGCGATCAGCCAACGTCAGCTGCGAGTCTATGCGCTGGGTGTAGATTTGAAATTACGTGGTATTGATCAGCAGCAAATGATTGCCGGCATCCAGGTTGTCGATTACCCGGGATTCGTCAACCTGGCCGTGGAAAATGATAAAGTTCAATCCTGGCTGTAGCGCGTATAGGCACAAGTCCACAACCAGAGCAGCACTCATGCAATTTATAGAGATTACTACACCGAAACGACAAGACTAGTTCAGGAGAAAGCAATGGCAATTGAGTATGACGGTACATCGTATGAGACGGATGAGGAAGGATATCTGGTAGATCTAGGATCCTGGAATCCGGAGTTGGGTGAAGCGCTGGCCAAGGCCGATGGTGCAACACTGGATGATCCTCACTGGGAAGTGATCAACTTTCTACGTGAATATTATGATGAATATCAGATTGCACCGGCGGTACGTGTTCTGACCAAGGCCATCGGTAAGAGGCTGGGTAAGGACAAAGGCAACAGCAAGTACTTGTATGAACTGTTTCCCTATGGCCCAGCCAAACAAGCTTGTAAATATGCCGGATTGCCTAAACCGACAGGTTGTGTTTGACAGTTCACGTTCGATATTTCGTGATAATGCAGAACCTGTAATGGCCAACATTTAGCCATGTTTCTAACCGGACTCTATGCCCTGCTGTTCTATTTTGCCACGCTGGTGCTGATCATCGGGGTGGCAGCTCGGGTCCTTCGCTACGGCAGAGTGCCGTCACCACTGGTGATTCCCACCACCCCGGCACCAATTACACGTGGTGGCGTGGTATTACGCATGGTGCGTGAGGTGACCTTGTTCGAAAGTTTGTTCAAGAGCAACCGCTGGATCTGGCTGTTCGGCTATTTGTTTCACTTTGGGTTGTTGATTGCGCTGCTGCGTCATCTGCGCTATTTCACTGCACCGGTCCCACAATGGGTGGTGATGCTGCAGTGGCTCGGTATCTATGCCGGCATGGCCATGGTGGTCGGTCTGCTCGGTTTATGGGCGCGTCGGGTTCTGGTTGATCGGGTCCGCTATATTTCTGCCCCTTCCGATCATCTCATGCTGGCCTTGCTGGTTGCTATCGGGATCTCAGGCTTGACCATGAAATATGTGACCCATCCGGATATCGTCGGTCTTAAGGCCTTCATCCTCGGTCTGTTACGGTTTGATTGGCAGCCATTGCCAGGAGATCCTTTGTTGATCCTGCATCTGTCACTGGTCATTGCTCTGATGTTGGTATTTCCGTACAGCAAGCTGTTGCATGCCCCCGGAATATTCTTCAGCCCGACCCGTAACATGCCGGACAATCCTCGCGAACAGCGCCATCTGGTACCCTGGACGGCCGATCTTCCCCTGGAACCGACCAGGCGGAGTTGACAGGAGGACTTATGGCATTACCCAAGGCTGAATTTACAACGCCCGAATTGTCCGAGATTTTGGCAATACCGAAAATCCGGCCTGATTCCATGGCTACCTGCCGGCCTTTTCCGGCCAAACCGGAGCATCTCAATGCTTTGGGTTTTCCTGGGCAACTTCCGGAAAACTGGAAGCAGATAGCGCTGGATAAAATGGGTGATTTGCTGGGTAAATACCGCTCCTTGCAAGTATTTCTGGATGCCTGTGTTAAATGCGGTGCCTGTACCGATAAGTGTCATTATTTTCTTGGCACCGCAGACCCGAAAAATATGCCGGTAGCTCGCCAGGATTTGTTGCGCAGTGTCTATCGTCGCCACTTTACCCTGGCAGGAAAGTGGTTACCGAAACTGGTTGGGGCCCGGGAATTGACTCAGGAGGTGCTCGAGGAGTGGTACGTTTACTATCACCAGTGCTCGGAATGCCGACGTTGCTCGGTGTATTGTCCTTACGGTATTGATACCGCAGAAATCACCATGGCAGGTCGAGAGATTCTCAACTGTGTCGGTATCGGTCAGAAATATACCAATGAAATCATCGGTAAGGTTTTCAAGGTCGGTAATAATCTTGGCCTGCCGGGTCCGGCACTGATCAACACCATGGAAGGTCTGGAGGAGGACGTTGAAGAAGAAACCGGGGTCGCGGTGCGCTATCCGGTCGATCAGGCAGGGGCCGAGATTTTGCTCATTACTCCGTCTGCTGATTTTTTCGCTGAGCCGCACATTGATGGCCTGATCGGCTACGGCAAGGTCTTTCATCAGATGGGTGTGAGCTGGACCTTGAGTTCACATGCATCTGAGGCGGGTAATTTTGGAATATTTTCGGGCGACTATGAAAACATGCAAAAAGCCGCCATGCGAATCCGTGAAGCGGTTCTGGAGTTGGGGGTTAAACGCATCATCGTCGGTGAATGTGGTCATGCCTGGCGAGTGGCCTACAGTTTCTGGAACACTCTGATAGGGCCCTTTGATTTTCTTGATCCGGCCTATCCGGTTCCCCAGCACATATGTGAATACACCTATGACCTGCTGCAGCGTGGGGCGCTCAAGATCGACAAATCAGCGAATGATGAACGGGTCGTGACCTTCCATGATTCCTGCAATGTCGCCCGTGGCTCACGGATGGGAAATATGCCCGGAGGCCAGTTTATTATCCCGCGAGAAGTGATTAAAGGGGTGTGTAATCATTTTGTCGAGATGGCCCCGGAAACCATCGGCGAAGCGACCTATTGCTGTGGTGGTGGCGGCGGCTTGCTGACCGATGATTTGCTGGAGTTGCGCGTTAAAGGTGCGATGCCACGGATGCAGGCCTTGCAGCAGGTGATTGAGGAACATGGGGTAACCCATATGGCCGCAATCTGCGCTATCTGCAAGACCCAGTTTGCTAAGGTAATGCCGTATTACCAGATCGGTATGGATGCCATTATTAGTGTGCATCAGTTGGTGGGTGATGCCGTGGTTCTGGGCCAGGAGCAATAATTATGGGGTGTCTGGGCAATGGCTACAGTTTGAGCGTATCAGGAGAGTGAGAATGGCTGCAACATCGGATGAAGCGACAAAAACTCTGACCTTTCGCAAATACAGAGAAGGTGAATATATCCGTAAACATTGGGATGATGCGATTTTTGAGCAGGACCATTCACACAAGTGTCCGACCTATGTGTTACGGACTCCGCCTTGCCAGGGCAGTTGCCCTTCCGGGGAAGATATTCGTGGCTGGTTGCAGATTGTGCGTGGGGTGGAAAAAGCACCCGGTGATATGAGTTGGCAAGAATACGCATTTCGCCGACTGACTGAGGCCAACCCGTTTCCTTCCATGATGGGGCGGGTTTGTCCGGCACCCTGTCAGACCGGTTGTAATCGCAACCAGGTTGATGGTTTTGTCGGCATCAATGCCGTCGAACAGTTTATCGGTGATACGGCATGTGAGCAGGATTTTCAGTATTCTGCTGCACCAGTCCTTAGCGGTAAGATCGTGGCTGTCATCGGTGGTGGGCCGGCCGGTCTGGCCGCTGCCTATCAGCTGCGTCGCAAGGGCCATGCTGTAACCCTGTTTGAAATGCAGGAACAACTCGGTGGTATGTTCCGTTCCGGGATCCCGGACTATCGGGTACCACGTGGCACTTTGGACCAGGAAATTCAGCGGATTCTTAATCTCGGCGACATCGAAGTTCGCACCAACACCCGGGTGGGTAAAGATGTGAGCATAGCGTCACTGGAGCAGGACTTCGATGCGGTAGTTTGGGCTCTGGGCTGTCAGATCGGGCGGGCTTTACCGGCTGCAGGCAATGATGCGCCAAACTGCATCACTGGACTGGAATTTCTCGAAGCCTATAATAAGGGGCGCCTGAAAATTGGTGCCAGCAAAGTGGTTTGTATTGGTGGTGGTGATACTTCCATCGATGTGGTTTCGGTTTCACGGCGCCTTGGTACGATTCCCGGACTGAATGAGAAGCTGTTACCCGAAGAAGTGATCGCCGGACGCGCAGTTCATGATGCGAGCTTGGTAGCGCAGCGTCAAAGTGCGGATGTTACCCTGACCGCACTATTCCCTCAGGACAAGATGACCGCTTCGGAGGAAGAGGTGAACGATGCCCTGCAGGAAGGGGTGACGATCCTCAATGAAGTTATGCCGCTCAAGGTGATCAAGAATCAGGCGGGTCGTGCTGTCGGTCTGAAAATGGCGCGTTGTACCGTCGACGCTAAAGAAATTCCACACCCTATCGAAGGCACAGAATTTACTCTGGAAGCCGATTTAATCGTCTCTGCAGTTGGCCAGTTGACGGCGATGGAAGGTCTGGAGAGCATGGCCAATAAACGACGGTTGATCGAGGCCGACCGTGGTTATTCCGTTCCGGACAAGCCAGGCCATTTTGTCTGTGGTGATGTGGTCCGGCCACATTTGTTGACGACAGCCATCGGGCAAGCATCGATCGCAGCGGACAGTGTTGACCGCTATCTGCACCAAGATGCCAATCATAAGCGGCCAAAAATTGACGTGCATCGCTTTGATCTGGCAGCCAAATTGCAGGAAGTCGGCCTTCAGCCCGAGACCTGTCAGTCTGGTGCAGTTCATGGTACGGCCGAGGCGAAATTTGCTATTCATAATTTTGAAGATCGTTCGGCCAAGGAGATAATTTTAGCCGACAAACTGTTTCTGAGTCATTTCAAAGGCCAGAATCGGGATCTTCGCCATTCCGATGTCCCGGATAGTGCGCAGGTTTTGGGTCATTTTGATGAACGCCTGGTAGGCTATGACGAGCCGAAGGCACAGGCAGAGGCAGGTCGTTGCATGAGCTGCGGACTGTGCTTCGAGTGTGACAATTGTGTGATCTATTGCCCACAGGATGCGGTTTTCCGGGTCAGCAAAGATGCCAGAACCATGGGTCGTTATGTAGATACTGATTACAATCGCTGTATCGGTTGTCATATCTGTGCCGACGTCTGCCCGACCGGCTATATTCATATGGCATTGGGTGAATAAATGAAAAAAGTCGGGTCAGGTAACGTGCGTGTGATTGTTGTTCATCAATTGATCCTGAGCGTAATGTCACTGGCTGTAATATCACTGGTACGGGCTGCAGTGCCGATGCCGCATATTCAGTTGCCCCAGGGTGCCAGGCAGTGTGTCCAGCCCAAGTCGATCATGCGACATCAGCATTTTAATTTTATCTTGCATCAGCGTGATGAAACCATGCACCGCGGGATTCGTACCAAACGGTACAGCCTGGCCAATTGTGTCAGCTGTCATGTTAAAAAGAATGCCAAGCAGCAGTACATCCCGATTAATGAAAAAGGCCAGTTCTGCAACAGTTGCCATCAATACACTGCGGTAACTATTGACTGTTTCGAATGCCATGCCACCGTACCGACCAAGCAGACTGCCGGGCAATAAACAGGCCAGCCCAGATCATGAAAGAGACTCATTTCTCATCCTTACAGCAGGTTTCAGCCCCACAGCAGGCGGATCAGTCAAAACGTAAATGGCTCGGTGGTGCAGCAGCCTTGCTGGCCTTGAGTCCGGGAATGCGGCTGGTGGAGCTGGCGGTGGCCAAGCCTGATGGCCAACCGGCATCCTTGGCGGTGCGTTGGGGTATGCTGGTGGATACTGAGCGTTGTACGGACGGCTGTACCGCGTGTGTCGATGCTTGTCAACAGGAGAACGGCTGGGGCAAAGGCAGCAGCGACGAAAGCCGGTCTCGTGCCACTCAGCAGGCGCACTGGATTCGCAAAGTGCAGCTACGTGATCGGGAAACCGGAACAACCCACACCTTGCCGATGCTGTGTCAGCATTGTGAAAGTCCGCCCTGTGTTGATGTCTGTCCCACCGGGGCATCATTTAAACGCGCCGATGGAATCGTACTGGTGGACAAACATATCTGTATCGGTTGCCGTTATTGCATGATGGCTTGTCCCTACAAGGCTCGATCGTTTATTCACGAGGCACTGTATCAGCAGCGAGTCAATGCACCGCGTGGCAAGGGAACGGTGGAAAGCTGTACGTTTTGTGTCCACAGAGTGGATCGTGACCGGCAGCCAGCCTGTGTCGAAGCCTGTACCAAAACGGGCAACAATGCACTGATATTTGGCAATATCAAGGACCCGGAGAGTGCAATTTCCCAACAACGTGCCAGGGTGACCAGTCGGGCGATTCGTGCAGACCTGGCCCTGAATCCCGGCATCCGTTACCAGGGGATCTGACGTGGGGATGCTGTGATGAAGACGATTGTTTACCTGCCTTTAAAGGAAAAGCAACTGGGATTTTACCTGGTCTTGGCAGCCTTCGGAGCGTTGGTGCTGGTCGGCCTGCTGGCGGCCTGGTATATGGAAAGCAATGGCCATTTTGTGACCGGGATGAACAATCAGGTGGTTTGGGGTTTGCCCCATGTGTTTGCGATTTTTCTTATTGTGGCAGCCTCAGGCGCACTCAATACCGCATCAATCGCTTCGGTATTTCGCAAAACAATTTACAAGCCATTGGCCCGTTACTCTGCGGTCCTGGCCATTACCCTGTTGATCGGGGGTCTGGTGGTGCTGGTGCTCGATCTTGGGCGGCCGGATCGGTTGATTGTGGCCATGACCGAATATAATTTCACCTCCATTTTTGCCTGGAATATCATTCTGTACACAGGGCTGATCACGGTTGCCGTGATTTATCTGTGGACCATGCTGGAAGGGCGGATGAGAGGCCACAACCACCAGGCGGGCATGGCGGCATTCATCTGGCGTATTGTGCTGACTACCGGTACCGGCTCCATCTTTGGTTTCATTATCGCCCGTTCGGCCTTTGATGCGGCGATTCTGGCACCGATGTTTGTGGTCATGTCTCTGGCCTTTGGTACCGCCTGCAAGCTGATTGGTATGCTGACGCTGTTTCCTTGGAATAATCGTCCTCTTGGAGAGGGCCTGGTTGATCGGTTTCGTAAATTACTGGGCATATTTGTGGCCACGGTTCTGTATTTTGTTGCGGTCTATCATTTGACCAATCTGTATTTTCGCAATCTCCAGGACGCAGAGCAATTTATCCTGTTCAGCGGCAATATCTACAGTGTCTTGTTCTGGCTTGGGCAGGTGGTTATCGGCGGTGTGATACCTTTGTTGCTGCTGTTTATCAACCCATTCTGTCGCAGTCGTGGCAGTCTGCTGCTCGCTTCAGCGCTGGTAGTGCTTGGTGGTCTGGCCCAACTCTATGTGCTGATCATCGGAGGTCAAGCCTATCCGATGGCATTGTTTCCGGGCATGGAAATCATCAGCAGCGGTTTTTATGACGGACAAATTGCCCAATATGTCCCCAGTCTGCTGGAAGTGTTGCTTGGGATCAGTGGTTTTGCTCTGGCCATAGTACTCACCCTGGTGGTACTGCGGGTGTTGCCAATGCTGCCACAGGCCCTGGCTGACCCGCTGCGTGCTCCTGGGTCGCAGCACAGCTGAAGCCACGTCTGCTGTTTATCGGTAAACCAGGAGCCCAGCTTGGCCAGAATCCAGATTGCAGCCACCCATAAGTCTTCGGGTAAAACAATCATCTCTACCGGCTTGTGTCGAGCGTTCAGTCGCCAGGGATTGGTGGTCCAGCCGTTTAAGAAAGGTCCCGACTTTATTGACCCGATGTGGCTTGGCAAGGCGGCCCGACGAGCCTGCTTCAATCTCGATTTTCATACCCAGTCTGCGGCTGAGATAAGAGCCTTGCTGGCCACCAAAAGCCGTGGCAGCGAGGTCCAGATTATCGAATCCAATAAAGGTCTGTTTGATGGTCGTACAATAGATGGCAGAGACAGCAATGCGGCGCTGGCAGCACTGACCCACAGTCCGGTTGTGTTGGTGATCGACTGTCAGGGCATCACCCGGGGGGTGGTGCCAATGATTATGGGTTACCAGACATTCGGGCAACAGACAATAGGCGCAAAGCTTCAATTGGTTGGTATCATACTGAACCGGATCGCCGGGCCGCGCCATGAGCAGAAGCTGGTGCAGGCGGTACAGCACTATACCGATTTGCCGATTCTTGGGACGGTTCCACGCACTCCATCCCTTGCGGTGGATGAGCGGCATCTTGGTCTGGTGCCGAGCAATGAAGATGAACGTGCGGAATCTCTGATTGAGGCGATGGCGGATGCGGTTGAGCAGTATGTCGATCTGTCGGCGATCCGGGCCTTGGCAGCGCCGAATCCGGCAGTACCGCTTGCCACAACCGTAACAGAGCATCGAAAAACAGTGAGTCTTGGTATTGCCCGAGATTCTGCTTTTGGGTTTTATTATGCGGATGACCTCGAACATCTGCAGCATGCCGGTGTGGAACTGGTTGAATTTAACACCCTCAAGGACCGGGTCTTGCCGGATGTTGATGGTTTGTTTATTGGTGGTGGTTTTCCGGAAACCCACCTGCAAGCCCTGCAGGACAATCGTTCATTACGAAGAGATATCGCCCGTTTTATTGCCGCAGATCGACCTGTGTATGCAGAATGCGGTGGCCTGATGTATCTGGGACGCAGTATTCGCTGGGGCGATAAAACCGCTGACATGGTCTCGGCTTTGCCGCTGTCCACACAAATGCATAGCAAGCCGGTGGGCAAGGGCTATGTTGATCTGGAGGCAACCGGCACGTTGTATTGGGGACCGGGAAAAGGGCAACAGATTCAGGCCCATGAGTTTCATTACTCATCGGTCGTAGCCATGGATCCACAAGCTGGGTTTGGTTACCGGGTACGTCGAGGTTTTGGTATCGATGGACAGCATGATACGATTCAGTATCGTAAGTGTATCGCCGGTTATGCCCATCACCGCCATACCAAGAAACATCCCTGGACCAGATATCTGGTAGACAAATTAGGGGTCAGGACTTGTTTCGCGGATTTCAATCCGCGAAACAAGTCCTGACCCCAACAACAGGAACAGCACCATGCAGGTACTCGCCGACAGAATCAATCGTATCCCGGTTTCTCAAACCTTGGCCATGTCTGCCAGAGAGCGGGAATTGCGCACTGCCGGACAGGAGATTATTAGTCTAAGTATTGGGCAACCTGATTTTGCTACACCTGAGTTTGTTAAGGAGGCTGCCAAACAGGCGATAGATGATAATTTCAATGCCTATACGCCGGTCAACGGCTATCTCGAGTTGCGGCAAGCAGTTTGTGAAAAACTCAAACGAGACAATGGTTTGAATTACAGCCCGGAACAAATTGTGGTCTCAACTGGTGCCAAACAGTCTCTGGCCAATGCGATTCTGGCACTGGTCAATGCCGGTGATGAGGTGTTGATGCCGGTACCTTACTGGGTCAGCTATGAAGCCTTGATCCGGCTCGCCAAGGGTGTCATGGTGCCGATTGAAACCACGGTAGCCAGCGACTTCAAAATCAAACCAGAACAATTGGAAGCAGCCATAACAACCAGAACGAAATTGCTGATTATGAACTCGCCAAATAATCCTAGTGGGGCTGTGTACAGTCGCGAGGAATACCGGGAACTGGCTCAGGTACTGGTGCGTTATCCCAATATTCAAATCATCTCCGATGAGATTTACGAGCATATTCTTTATGAAGGCGAGCATTGTAGTTTGGCGGGTTTTGAGGCACTCTATGATCGGACGATCACCGTCAACGGCTTGTCAAAAGCCTTTGCCATGACCGGTTGGCGACTCGGATATCTGGCAGCACCACTGAAAATAGCCAAGGCTTGCAACAAGATCCAGGGCCAAATTACTTCCGGCACCAACTGCATCACCCAACGTGCTGCTATCACAGCCTTGCAGGCACCAGTCACAAGCATTCGGTACATGGTTGCGGCTTTTGCTCGGCGCCGGGATCTGGTTTGGGAGGGGCTGAAACAGATTCCCGGGCTACAGATCTCCCGGCCAGCCGGCGCCTTTTATTTCTTTCCGGATGTGTCCTCTTTCTTCGGCAAAACGATTGCCGGCAGCAAGGTTGATACTGCCTCGGACTTCGCCGAGTTGCTGTTGCTAAAAGCCCATGTATCCACCATTACCGGTGCGGCGTTTGGCTCGGCCAAGAATATCCGGATCTCGTATGCCGCATCAGAAGCTTTACTCACCGATGCCTTGGGGAGAATTGCTGCGCTTGTCAGCAGTTGACCCACTGAGTCGATACCTGGGATTAATAACGGATGACTTGCCTGATTTGTGAGGGATCACTTTGCGACGTACTTTTGCACCTCTGCACTTGATAAAAGTTTCCAAATGTATGCGGCGGGCACGCCAAAGTTGGAGCCACCATATTCGGGCATGATCGCGGTATTGACACCGATGACTTTTCCGGAGCTGTCGAGTACCGGGCCACCGCTGCCACCATGTGTCGTCTCAGCATCGTAGACCAGGGTGGCAGCGGAAACCTGGCCGATAATGCCGCGGCTGGCCAGTGGATGGATCAGCCTGGCTTGAGCTAGCGCTGCAGCAATCGACCAGAATTCAGGTTTTCCGGCTTTTTGCAGGCGTCCGATAAAAGCCTCTCCAGCTTGTACCAGCATCGACTTAAGTCCGGTCGGATAGCCCAATACGATCACTTCATCGCCTGGCTTCGGAACTTTTTCGCTGATTTTAAGGTATTGGAGTTGATCTTTAATGCCGCTGCACAGCAGTACAGCAAGGTCAGCAGTATCGCTGGCCTTGAGCAGTGTAATCGGACAAGGTTCGTTAATGCCGGGTATATAACCAATCAATTTGATTAACTTGGGCTGCATGCCCTGGGTGCCGGGTGTTTGGGTGCTTGCATCCTTGGACCAGGGCAGGGCGACATGACGATTGGTTAGCAGGGCTCCTTGGGGGCTGATTAAGAAGCCTGTTCCAGAATACTGACGTTGCGCGATGGGCCCCTTGCCTTCCAGAGTCAACATGGGTTGGCCCAGCCGGGTCAAAACGGGTTGGCCCTGTGAATTGATGGCATAGCGTAGCATGCGATTGGTTTTTGTTTCGAGAAACCCGTAGGCCCCCTGGATAAAGGCCACCATGGGTGCGCTGGAGGCAATCACCTGGCTGCTGGCCTGGCTGGATTGCTCGAGTTTGCCCAATCGTTCATTCGCTGAAGACAATTGATAACCGAGTTCCTGGCGTAGCTTTTTCAGGTCGCTGGGCTGTAGAGACTCCTGGCGAGTCCGACTGAGATCACTGGCAAATGACTGCAGGCGCAGCACGTCACTGTCGACCTGCTGTTGCAGTTGCCGATTATTGCGGATTTGGTAATAGCTAACGGTAGCCAGCAGCGTGAGCATGAGAATAACTGTGGCACGAAACAGCATTGTGGTTCGTACCGTAAGATCACGCAATAGGGCGGTCGCTGCATTCTGCAGGCGTTGGTGCGCAGGTTTGCGGCTGGTGCGGGTATAGTCAACGCAGTCTTTGACAATTTCACTCAGAGATTTACGTACCGGGCTATGTCCCTGGTAGAGCAAAAAACGTGACAATGGGCCATTCTCCCCAAATTCAATGAGGTCCCGTTGTTCGAGTTTTTTGGCGTTGCTGCGGTTGCCATTTATCCACAGTGGTTGTTCTTCCAGGGCCTCGAGCTCAAAGGTCTGCTCCGAGCGATGCAAGCGAGCGATTACAGATTCCTCTGCCGGGGTTGCTGAAGATTCGCTAATACGGATCTGGTGGTCGTTTTGCAGACAAACATCAAGCGTGTTGCCACTGATCCAGGTAGCCGTACCTCTGGCTGGTCCGGTTAGATGTTCAAATGCTGCGGTGACAATAAGGTGTTTGACAGCTTGTTCGCTGGGTTCATCCATGTGGTCACTGTACCGTAATTTTTTGGTGTGAGTAAGAACACAGTACTGCTACTGTTAAGACAGTGGGATTGATGTATGGTTCAGCGTTAGATTCTGGGAGCTCTGGAAAGAACATGCAGGTTATTTTATGGCATCGGGTTACCAAGCCTCGAAAACGACGGCAATCATTCATCCGCATAGCTGATTTTAGAGCGCAGTTGTTTCTGTCGTCCCTGCTGGATTTTGCGATCCAGCCGTTTTTGTTTCGAAGCTTGACTGGGCTGGGTTGGACGGCGTTTTTTATTGACGGCCAACGTCTCACAGATCAAGTTCTGTAATCGATCCAGAGCATCTTTGCGATTTTGTTCCCGGGTCCGGTAACGGCCGGCCTTGATGATAATGATGCCATCAGCAGAAATGCGCCGGTCTGATCGTTGCAGGAGTTTTAGCCGGCAATCTTCAGGCAGAGTTGAAGCAGCAATGTCAAAGCGCAGATGGATGGCGGATGCCACTTTATTGACATTCTGGCCACCCGGACCTTGTGCGCGAATCGGTAGCAGTTCGATGTGGTGTAGCGGAATCTGAATCCTGTCGTTGATGTGCAGTGTGTCCATATACAATACGTGGCGTCAGCGCTATGGTTCGGACATGATAGCTGCTATGCTGGCAAAGCTAAAGTATGGTTTTTCATGGCTAGGTACTGGTGCAAAATGACGGGTCTGTCTGCAGAGCAGCCGCTGTCCATACTCATCATTACCATGACGGTAACAACAGGACGGAAGAATGGAAAAATTGATCATCACACTGTCGATGCTCGGTAATGTACCGACCAAGGACAAAAACCCGGCCACGCCGGTAACCCCAATGGAGATCGCTGACACGCTGGAAGAATGTTGTGCACTGGGTGTTTCGGTGGCGCATATTCATGCCCGGGATGATCAGCAGCGACCGACCCATTCGCGGGATGTGTATCAAGCTATTTTGGATGAAATTTTCCGGCGTCGTATTAATGTCATTACCCAGTTGTCAACCGGTGTGCGGGGTGGTGACAATAGCGCAGAGAGTCGGGGACAAATGCTTGATCTGGATTGCGAAATGGGCAGTCTGGCAACCGGTTCTTCAAACTTTCTGACCATGGTCAACGCCAATAGCCCGGATCTGATCACAGCCATGGCCACGAAGATGCTTGAAAACGGCTTGAAACCCGAGATCGAGGCCTTTGATGTTAGCATGATTGACAACGCCGCCTATCTTGCCAACAAGGGAATACTGCAGGCGCCGTTGCACTTCAATCTGGTGATGAATGTGCCTGGTTCGATCAAAGGCACACCAAAGAATTTGATGTATATGGTGGAATCATTGCCACCCGCATCAACCTGGACCGTTTCTGGAATCGGTCGTTCGCAGATTTCGATGCTGGCCATGGCGATGATCCTCGGTGGCCATGTACGTACCGGCCTGGAAGATGTGTTGCAAATGCCGGATGGTCGGCCAGCAACGAACCGGCTATTGGTGGAACAGTTACTGGCGTTGGCGCATGTTTTGGGCC
>CAYQAP010000010.1:0-4681 GCA_964415515.1 uncultured Gammaproteobacteria bacterium
GGGCACACATTTAATCGGCTTCATGCGGAACAGTATAGACAGGTACAGAAAAAAAAGTCAGCAATGACGCTGGCTTGAGGTGGTTTGGTGGAATATGTCGGAACGCTTCAGAAGTGGTGCTACTTTCCGATGCAGAAACTGCTGAAGATTTCCCCAAGCAAATCATCACTGCTAACCGCGCCAGTAATACTGCCGAGTGCGTTTTGGGCCAATCGCAAGTCCTCTGCCAGCAGTTCAGCAGTACCAGGGTCGACGGTCGTTTGGGCTCGCTGTAGGCAGGCCAGTGCTTCTTGCATGGCATTGATATGGCGGCGGCGGGCCAGAAAGGGCGCAGCTTGAACCGAGAATTGTTTGGCATCCTTGATGATCAGGGCTTTTAGGTCCTCTAGTCCTGCGCCGGTGAGTGCGGAAGCAGCCACCGCGCCGGGTTCCGCAGACTGCAAGCCGGACTTACGTTCGCTTAGGTCAATTTTGTTATACACCGTGATCAGCCGGGCGCTGGTTGATGTCAGGCTGGGATGTGGTTGTTTGCTTTGGTCAATGCTGTCGTCGATGACCCGAAGTACGATGTCAGCCTCGCAAATCGCCTTGCCAGCTCGGCGTATGCCTTCTTCCTCGATTTCATTGATCGCACGGACAGATTGACCGCAGGATGGAGCTATGGCCAGTCCTGCAGTGTCGATCAATTCGACCGGGATACCGGCCCATTGTTGTGGCGCATACAGCAGATCGCGGGTGGTTCCTGGTTGGGTGCTGACGATGGCTCGATTCTCTTGCAGCAAGGCATTAAGCAGGCTTGATTTGCCGGCATTTGGTGCTCCGGCAAGGACGATACGCAATCCCTGTTGATAGAGCATGGTCGGTGTGGCGTCAGCCAGCAAGGTGCACAGATGGGTTGCTAGCGCTGCCAGTTCGGCTGCCTGCAGAGCATGGTGTTGTGGTGTAATCTCATCATCGGGAAAGTCAATGTCGGCTTCAACATGTATCCGCAACTCGGTCAGTCGGGTTATCAGCTGCTCGAGCTCACGGGAAAATACACCTCGCAGCGACCGCAGTGAAGCGCGTGCGGCGTGATCGGTTCGGCTGCTGATCAGGTCAGCGATGGCTTCGGCCTGAACCAGGTCCAGCTGGCCATTGAGAAAGGCGCGCCGGGAGAACTCGCCGGGCTCGGCCAGCCGTGCACCCAGGCTACAGACGGTGGTGAGCAGGCTGTCCAGTACTACAGGACTGCCATGCCCCTGCAGTTCCAGCATGGATTCTCCGGTGAAGGAGTGGGGGGCCGGAAAATACAGCGCCAGCCCTTGATCCAGGGTTTCTCCTGCAGCGGTTTTGAAATACCGCAGGGTAGCGATCCGTGGTGGCGGTAGTTGGCCGAGTAAGGCCTTGGCGATATGGGTTACTGCAGGACCAGAGAGGCGTACCATGCCGACCGCAGCTTGCCCCATAGCCGTAGCGATTGCAGCGATAGTATCCACAGAATTGGCAACTGGGCTAATGGCAGCGGGTGCAGAGCCCACAGAATGGTGTTATCCGCTTTTGCCAGCCGCGATATTTTTGGTGATATACCACTGCTGGGAAATGGAGAGAATATTATTGGTTAGCCAGTAGACCACCAGTCCTGCAGGGAAAAACAGAAAGAATACAGTGAAAACCACAGGCATGGCCATCATGATATTTTTTTGCATGGGGTCTACTGGGGTCGGGTTCAGAAATTGTTGGCCGAACATCGAAGCCCCCATTAGCAAGGGCAATACATAGTAGGGATCCTGGATAGCCAGGTCGCGAATCCAGAACATGAAGGGTGCCTGGCGCAGTTCTACACTTTCCAGCAACACCCAGTACAGAGCGATGAAGACTGGAATCTGTACAATCATGGGCAGACATCCCCCCAACGGGTTGATTTTGTCCTTTTTGTACATTTCCATCATGGCCGCATTCATTTTTTGGCGGTCATCTCCGTAACGTTCCTTGAGGGTTTTCAGGCGCGGTTGCAGTTTCTTCATCTTCGCCATAGAACGGAAGCTGGCAGCAGACAGAGGGTAGAAGACAAGTTTGACAAATAGGGTCAGTAAGATGATCGACCAGCCCCAGTTGCCAACCACATTGTGGATGTGACGGAGAATCCAGAACAATGGGTTGGATACCGGGGTCAACCAACCATAATCTACGGACAAAACCAGGCCATCGGCCGCTTTGGACAAACGATCCTGGTCTTTGGGACCAACGTAGAGGCGACTGTGCAGACTACCTTTTTGTCCGGTAGCCACTTTGACCGGCAACTTGTCGGTATAGCCGATGTAATAACGAGCCCCTTGAGGATTTGGCTGATAGCGGGAGTACATGCGGGTCTGACCCTGTGCTCCGGGCAGCCATGCGCTGGTAAAATAATGCTGGATCATCGATACCCAGCCACCTTCGGCATCCTGTTGTAGAGTGCTTTTTTCCATGTCGTCGAACTTGACTTTTTCGAACTTGTTCTTTGGTGTATAGATGGCAGCACCCTGATAGCTGGGGATGCGGGTGGTAAAAAAAGAGGAGGAGCCGGATGTCTGCTGTGGTTTGGAATGGGCCAATTGGGCATAGAAATTACCCTGCCATGCCTGCGCACTGCGATTGTCGACCTCAAAGCCGACATCAACGATATAGCTGTTACGCCGAAAGCGGAAATACTTGCTGTAACGAACCCCGTCTGGACCCTGCCAGTTGAGTCGCGCGGTCACTTCATTCTTATCGATGGGCAATTGGTATTGCAATTTTTCAATAGTGAAGCGGGTATTGTGATTGGGCAGCTTGCGGTTGCCATTGACCGCAAGCCCACTCTGGGCCACAAACAGGTCTTTGCCTTGGTCAGTCATCAACACGAAAGGTTGGTCCGGTTTATCAATACTGATCGGTAGTTTACGCAATTCGACTTTGCGGATATCCCCACCCATGCTGTCGATCTCAACCCGTAGTAAATCAGTGATGACGGTAATCCGCTGATCAGTGGGTAATTGTGGTTTTAAGGTGTAGGGATGATCACCAGGGATTTGTGCGGTATTGGGTATTGCAGCGTCTTGTTCTGCTGCGGGGTTTGTTGTCGGTGTGGCAGGTGCCAGAGGGACCGCACTATTGTTTTGGGGGCTGTTGTCTTTGGCTGCACTGGGCATGGCACTGCCGGCGGGGGTCGAATTGTTGACCGCAGTCATTTCCATGGCAGGTTTGGCCGGAGTGGTATAGGCCACCCAGGAATCCCAGAGCATTAACAGCACCAGCCCAAGGGCTCCGAACAGCATAAAACGTCTTGTATCCATTACAGTCTGGTACCCTTGGGGTCAATAAAGTTGGGGTCGGGAAAAATATCGGTTGAGCAGTGGCTTGTGGTCGCGGTGCCTGGCACCGGATCATAACCGCCTGTACTGAAAGGATTGCAGCGCAACAACCGCCACAAGCCCAAACCCAGGCCTTTGATAGCACCGTGCTGTCGCAATGCCTGCTCGGCATAGGCCGAACAGCTGGGATGAAAACGGCAGTGCTGACCCAGCATTGGGCTCAGCGTATAGCGGTAGGCACGCACCAGTATCAGCAGTATTTTGCCTGGATATTCACCAAGTTTTGCCATAACGTTGTAAGCTCTTTTCGCAGCCCGGCATTGCTGGCAGCAGGCTTTGCGATCAGTACGATGTCAAGGCCGATTGTGGTTACACGGTGACATCGGAAGGTTTCACGTATTTGTCGTTTGATCCGGTTACGAACTACCGCTTTTTTTGAGACTTTGCGCGATACTGCGATACCGAGACGCGCGTGGCCTTGCTGATTGGGTGCAGTGGAAACAGTAAATGAACGGCTGTGAGTACGATGGTGTTGGCGCAGAACCTGTCGGAACGCAGCCGGGCTTAGAAGACGCTGGGTTTTTTCGAAACCGTGATATCCAGCCACCTGTAGATCAGGCAGACAGCCGGGCACGTCCTTTGGCACGGCGTGCATTGATCACTGCGCGACCACCACGGGTTTTCATGCGGGCGCGAAATCCATGCGTGCGTTTGCGTTTCAAAGTGCTGGGTTGAAAAGTCTGTTTCATAATATTGTCATCAGTTTGCTGAAATAAAAAGGGTGCAGAAGGCTACTGGTTATAGCAGAAAAAGTCAATCTGTCATTGTCGTTTTGTCACGACTCTGGGTGTCGGCAGCGCATTCTGATGGTTCATATCCTGGTGGTAGTTGCAAGGCGCTATTGTTGGGTAAATTTGATCTTGCCTTCCGGCAACAGGTACAGTATCAAGGCACGGCCACCACTGACAGTGGGATAGTGGGAGGAGCCTGGTGCGTAGGTACACCAGCCACGGGGCTGATGGTCGAAAACCGCTGCAGGTGTCAGAGGCATAATCATACAGACTTCACCGGCAGGATGAGAGTGATGCGGTCCGGCGAGATTGTCAAGCTCCACCACATCGATACTTAACTTTCCAGTTTGCTCACAGGGGTCGATCACCCGACCGAAACGTCGTCCAGCACTACCCTGGGCACACATCCAGCCAGCTTTGATCGCTGCATGGCAGGCTTGTTCAATGGCATTGAACAATTCACCCTGTGAGGGAAAGAGCCGGTTCAGTTCATCGGCAAGCGCAGCATCGATGGTGGATTGTGCGATCAGGTCTGTAACCGGTTTTAAGAGATCTTGGAATTCAGCATTATTCATGATC
>CAYQAP010000010.1:4781-46863 GCA_964415515.1 uncultured Gammaproteobacteria bacterium
CCGCAGCTGGTTCTGTGTTTGCAATGTTGCGGATCGTGGGTAGAATGCGGGTTTGACTTTCTACCGCCCACAATCGGTTCAGGGTGTTATTCCAGGGAATTCCAGCACATGAATGAAGTAATACGATTGCTCAAAGCCCATCGATCGATCCGCAAATTTACTGAGCAGCCTGTCAGTGACGAGATGATTCATGAAATCGTTGTTTGTGGTCAGGCTGCGGCCACTTCCAGCAATATTCAGGCTGTTACGGTAATCCGGGTTCGTGAACCCGGATTGCGCAAACGGCTCGCTGTACTGGCTGGCAATCAGGCCTACGTTGCCAGTGCCGGGGCTTTTCTGGTGTTCTGTGCCGATCTCGCAAGGCCCAGGTTTGCCTGTGAAATGCAGGGTGGCAATTTTGCCCAAGGCATGACCGAGCAATTTCTTATCGCGACAGTCGATGTGGCGCTGGCCGCCCAGAACTGTGTGGTAGCTGCCGAATCACTGGGTCTGGGAATTTGCTTTATCGGCGGTATTCGCAACAACCCGCAAGCGGTCGCTGATATATTGCAGTTGCCCGAAGATGTCTATCCCGTATTCGGGTTGTGTCTGGGTTTTCCGGCCCAGAGTCCACAGACCAAGCCCCGTTTGCCGCTGTCTGTGGTCTTGCAGGAGGAAAAGTATCCGCCGCATCAGAACCAACAGGCAATCGAAGCCTACGATCAGCAGATGCGCCATTATTATCTAAGCAGAACGGGTGGCAAAAAAGACAGCAGTTGGAGCCAGGAAATGCGAGCCTTAACGGGTAAGGAATCACGTCCGCATATGCGTGGTTTTTTGTCAAAGCGTGGTTTTTCCCTGCGCTAGCCGTTAACTTGTACCCTTCGAAATATTCCCATAGGGCCACTGCCAACAAACGCAACCAGGTGATTTGCATCAAACCGATAAAGTAAGTAGTCTCAACGTAGCGACCCCTGGTTGTGATTTCAGTTCCTGGATGGCCTCTTGGGCAAGCCGTGAATTTTCCTGGACAATCTTGATGCGGCTTGTGGGAGGCTATGATTATTGGCCATGCCTGTTTGCGCTCGGGTAGTGAACTGCCGGCGCAGAGCCGGGTTTTCCAACAGTGTGCGGGTAGCCTGTATGAAAGCAGGAATATTGCCCTCAGGGGTTAGCAGGCCAGTGTATTTATGGCGGACAATGGCCGCGGGGCCAGGTCGATCGCCGGTGACCACAGGCAAACCGCAGGCCTGGGCTTCCAGGAGAGCCAGACCGTAGGCTTCGTTGATCCCAGGCCACAGGTAAAGATCACAGGCACACAAGGTTTCCAGCACCGTGTTTTGGTCCAGCTGGCCCAGCCAGTGGCAGCGCTGATCAAAGTCGGCAAACAGAGCTTTAACCTGAAGGCGACACTGCCCATTACCGATAACCAGGAGTTGCCAGGGCAGAGCAAGCAAGGCGCGCAGACTTTGTGCAAGAATCTGGTAGGAGGCAAATTTGTCTCCCGGGCGCATCATCGCCGTACAGACCAGCCAGGGTTGCGCCGAATCGAGCCCTCGCTGTTTCACAAGTCGCTTGCGCAGGTGGTTATGAGTATCAGGTTTTGGCACCAGATTCAGGTCTATGAACGGCGACAAGGCCAGGCTTTTGCAGTGCTCGTTGAGCAGTGGGGCCACACAGGCCTCGTCATCCGGGTTCAAATGGATGATGAGGTCAGCTTGAGGCAAGATACTGGCCACGGCTTTGTGACCACTGGCCCAGCGTCCTGCCTGTTGCTTTGGGGCAAAGGAAGCCTCTGCTACGATATAGGGGATTCGCAGGGTTTTGGCGACCTGCGGGCCGATCCAATCTGGCGCCTTGTGGTACAAATGATAGGTAAACCAGTAATCCGGGGTGCTGGCAGTTCGAGCATAGTGTTGTAACAAACGGGCTGCCAGGCGTTGGCCCAGACTACGGAGCCGCTGTTGGTGGGTCGGGTCACCCGCACGGTCATGGCTGCGGAAGCGGCTGGCCAGTTCCACCGTGAAGTCAGCCAGCCGCAACGCCTGTACCAGCAAGGTGGCCATGTGTCGGTCACCGGAAGGATGGGTATGATCCGGCGCCTTTAAGGGTGCGTAAAAAGCCAGTCGTGGTGGTTTCATGGCTGTTTGTCGGGTAGTCCGAAGCGCTGTGCCAACGTCAGAACCCCCTGTTGCATGCTGAAATATTTCTGCACTCGCTGTTGACCCTTATGCCCCAGGCGCTGGCGCAACGCCGGGTTACGCAACAACTGGACAATGGCTGCGGCCAGGGCTTGAGTATCTTCTGAGGCCACCAGCAGACCGGTTTCCGGGTGTTTAATCAGTTCCGGAATGCCGGATATGTCGGTCGCAATGCAGGCCAGGCCTTGACTCTGGGCTTCCATTAGTACGTTGGGCAGACCGTCTCGATCACCATCAGCAGTGATCCGGCTGGGTAGGATGAAGACATCGGCTTGTCGCAGAGCATGCAGCACCTTATGCTGTGGCTGTGGGCCCAGCCACTGCAGCCGTGTCTCCAGGCGCAGGTTCAGCGCCTGTTGCTTGAGCTGGAGCAGTAAAGGCCCACCACCGATATGTATAAACTGCCACAAAAATTCAGGTGGCAGCAAGGCCAAGGCATCAAGCAGAATGTCATAGCCTTTTTTTGGGACCGCACGGCCGACCGAGAGCAGGGTAACAATGGATGATTGCGGTGCAGGTTGTTCAGCGGGAGGGAACCGATTGAAGTCAAGGCCATGGTACACCAGGGTGACTTTCTGAGGGTTTGTGGTCAGGCTGCGCAAATGCTGCAGATTGGCTTGGGTGCAGGTCACCGCCCAGCTACAATCGTCAAGCTTTTCCTGTTTCTCCCAGCTGGGTAACGTCCAGATGTCCTTGGCATGCGCCGATACACTCCAGCTGTAGCCTCGGAGCAGAGCGCAGTAGCGTGCCACCGATGCCGGTGTGTGAATGAAATGAGCGTGAAGATGACGAACGGAAGCAGGCAATTCCCGATTCAGCACCAGGGCCTGTCCGAGTCGGCGCCAACGGTTGCGATTGTGATCTCGCTTGAGGTCGCGCCAAAATAGGTGCATCAGGTTTACAAGCCGGGGCCATTGTCGACCGCAGAACAGGGCACGGATTACCCGCCATGGTTCATCGCTAAGATACTCGGGAAGATAAAGGACTGGCAGAGTGATTTCTTCGTGGACGGCATGTAGTGCGTGGTCTGTCGGATGGCGCAATGAAATCAGGATACCCTTGAGGCCACGTTGCTGCAAGGCCAGAATTTCTTGGGCAATAAAGGTTTCTGACAAGCGTGGATAGCCTTTGAGTACGATCGCGGTATCGTATTTACCCTGTGGGTCAACTTTGGCTTGAGGATTTATGATATAACTCTGCATTACATTTCTTGACTGCCGCCGGCGATCGCATGGAACGCTCGATTTTTCGATACATACTCAAGCACACCCGCAAAAATCAGATCTATTTGCTCCTGCTGACAGTGGCATCCATGCCCTTTATCTATGTGTCGCTGGAAATCCCCAAAATGATTATCAATGGTGCAATCGGTGGTGCCGATGTGCCGGAGGAACTGCTGGGTTTTCCGATCAGCCAGATCACTTATCTGTTTGTCCTCAGCGGCCTGTTCCTGCTGCTGGTGATATTCAACGGCGGTGTGAAGTATATCCTCAATGTCTATCGGGGTGTGTTGGGTGAGCGCATGTTGCGGCGCTTTCGCTACGAGCTTTATTCGCGTATTTTGCGTTTTCCTCTGCCTTATTTCAAGCAAGTCTCACAGGCCGAGATTATTCCGATGATCACTACCGAGACTGAGCCCCTCGGAGGTTTTATCGGTGATGCCTTAGCCCTGCCGGCTTTTCAGGGTGGGTTGCTGATTACATATCTGTGGTTTATTATCAATCAGGACTGGTTGCTGGGACTGATGGCCATCGCTTTTTATCCCCCGCAAATGTGGCTGATCCCAAAGCTGCAGCGCAAGGTCAATGCCCTGGCAAAACAGCGGGTAATGAATGTTCGGCTACTGTCGGATCGGGTTGGCGAGTCGATTGCCGGCATTCAGGAAATACACACTCATGGTACAGGTCGCTACGAACGGGCCCGATTTTCTGATCGACTGGGGCGTATTTTTTCGATTCGCTATGATTTGTTTCGACGCAAGTACTTCATTAAATTTCTGAATAATTTTATCGCCCAGTTGACCCCATTTTTCTTTTATTCGGTGGGCGGTTATTTTGTCATCCAGGGCAATTTATCACTGGGTGGTCTGGTCGCGGTATTGTCGGCTTATAAGGACATTGCCTCACCCTGGAAAGAACTGCTGAAGTACTACCAGACCAAGGAAGATATCAGGGTCAAATACCAGCAGATTATCGAACAATTTGATCCCAATCGGCTGCTGAGCCGTGAACTGGCCGAAGGGGAACCGCGGCAGCAACCCCGCTTTCGTCACCGGCTGGTGGCCACTAACCTGAGTTTTTCTGAAGACAACTACTTTAAACCTGTCGAAGGTGCGAGTTTTGATCTCAAGCTGCAACAGCACACCGCAATTGTCGGTATGGCCGGTAGCGGCAAGGTGGAGATTGCCCAGCTTATGGCCCGATTACTGCAGCCCACTGGCGGTCGAATCCAGGTAGATGAGCAGGCACTGGAAACCTTGCCGGAAGCGTCTACTGGCCGAGTACTTTGCTATGTCGATGCCAATGCCCATATCTTTACCGGTACAGTACTCGATAATCTGGTTTATGGTCTCAAGTTCGCACCTGTGCATGAGCAACAGGGTGTAGGAGAGGCTGATCCTGAGATTGCCAACCGCCGCTATGAGGCGCAAATCTCAGGCAACAGTAGCGATGATTCTGATACCAACTGGATCGATCTGACCCAGGCCGGGGTCAGTGACAGCATTGCCCTGAAGCAGAAAATTCTCGATTTGTTACCGCTTACCGAACTGGGGCTGGAGGTCTACCAGATTGGCCTGGACTCGAGAATACAGTTGAGTCAGCACAGTGAGCTGGCCAGCCAGGTACTGGAGGCCAGAAAAGTGCTTCGTAGCCAACTGGCAGAGGAGAAATATCACCTCCTGGTCGAATCATTTGATAATACCCGCTACAACACGAATCTCAGCGTCGCAGAAAACCTGGTTTTTGGGCACCCTTGCGGTGAGGGTTGTATCGATATGGAGCAAATGCAGTCGAATCCGCTGGTCATGCAGGCATTGGAGCAGGCGCGACTGCAGGATGATTTTCTAGACATTGGCTATCGTTTGGCGGTCATTATGCTGGATTTATTCCAGGATGTGGCACCAGACAGTGAGTTGTTCAGTCGCTTCAGTTTCATCAATGCCGAGGACCTGCCGTTGTTCTCGAGTATCATTAAGCGAAATCAGCTTGATGCACTCCAGGGAATTACTACCGAGGACCGCTTGCTGCTACTGTCATTACCCTTTAAATTGGTGGTGGCCCGACATCGACTGGGTCTGATCGATGAGGGCATGCAGGATCGGCTTCTGGATGCACGGGTGATTTTGCAGCAGCTGGTGCATGCCAGTGCCACGTCTGATATAACCGTGTATGATGCCAGTGAGTTCAATTCGGCTTTGACCATCCGGGACAATATCCTGTTTGGCAGACTGGCCTATGGGCAAGCCAATGCACGCCAACTGGTTGACGAACTGATGGCTGAGACCATCCGCAATATGAGGTTACGAGTCCGGATTATCGAAGTGGGCCTGGATTACCATGTGGGCACTTCCGGGGCCCGACTGTCCTCGGGTTTTAGGCAGAAACTGGCTTTGACCCGGTGTCTGTTGAAAAATCCGGATGTATTGATTATTAACAACGCCATCGCCTCACTGGATTCAGCCGCGGAACGACGGGTCTTGGGGAACTTGCGGGACTATCGTGATGGTGCCAATCTGGTGTGGATTCTGGATCGCCCCGAACTGGCCGGAGAATTCGAGCAGTTACTGGTGGTAGAGGCGGGAAAGATTGTTGAGCAGGGGGCACCGGACACATTGCAACATCGTAACGGGAGTTTCAATAAAATGCTGGCCAGCGAATGAGCCGTCTGGATCAAACCATCGCTCGCCTGCAGGCACAGAAATATTGCATTGAGGCAGCCGCGCAAGCATTGCTACAAATACCCGGTGTAATCTTTGAGATGGGCCTGGGCAGTGGACGTACCTACGATCATTTACGAGAGATCTTCCCGGATCGACAGATTGTTGTTTTCGAGCGCTCAGTGGATACTGCACCAGCCTATACTCCGCCTGCAGCCCAGCTGATTCTGGGTGAAGTGACAACGACCCTGCCACAGGCAGTGGTGCGATTTGCTGATAACGTAGCCTTGATTCATGCCGATATCGGGGGGCCGGATCATCTGGCCAATGCCCGATTGGCCAGTGCACTGTCGGACCATTACCCCGATTTTCTGGTTCGTGGTGGTTGGTTGATCGCTAATCGTGTGGAAGCGGCATTTGCCGGTAGCAGCCCCATTACCTTGCCGGGAAGAGATATCGCCGATCATTGTTATTTATTCAGGAGAACGTAACAATGCCTCACTGGCCAACAGGAAGTCGCCTTGAGCGTATGATTTTGCGCCTTAGCGTACAACGCAATTGTCTGAATTATGTGGCCAGAGAAATCCACACCCTGCCGGGTGTTGTGATCGAGTTGGGTTTGGGCAAAGGCCGCACTTATGATCATTTGCGCACGTTGTTTCCAGAGCGCAGAATACTGGCTTTCGACCGGGAATTGCACGCTTTGCCAGATTGTCTGCCACCTGCCCGGGACCTAGTACTTGGTGAATTTATCAGCACCTTGGTCAGTTGGCAGGACCTGTCAGCACAGCCCGCAGCCCTGATTCATGCCGATATTGGTAGTGAAAAACGGGACCGGGATGCACGGCTGGTGGAAGACCTTGAGTCTTTGATCGAGCCGCTCCTGAGTGTTGAGGGAATCTTGTTGGCAGATCGGCCTTGGCATCTGCCCCACTGGAAGGCTCTGAAATTGCCGTTGTCTGATGGAGGCTGGCCCTATTTTGGCTATCAAAAGAGGTAGCATTCCGGGTTTGTCTGCAGATACTGTAACACTCTGATTTTCAGTCATTAATATAACCAGGAAGGTGATATTAAGATGAGTAGAAATGGTCGACGTTTTGTGATTTCAGGTAGCGGGTTGCTGCTGTTGGCACTGATCATTGTTGTGGCTAAAGTTGTCTACAATCAGGCCCTGATTCCAGACGCTCCGCCAGGTTCGCTGGTGCTACAACAGCCTGTTAGCCAACGTGGGTTGCGTTTTTATGCTATCGGTGACAGTGGAACCGGCAGCACGGCCCAGCAACGAGTCGCTGAGGCCATGGAGCAACGGTGTGTTACGGACGGTGGAGTCGATGGCCTGTTGCTGCTCGGTGATGTGATATACCCCAAGGGCGTAGATTCCATTGCCGATCCCAAATGGCAGTCACGGGTATTTTCGCTGTATAGCGGCCCCTGTCTCGGACAGGCCCCGATCTATCCGGTGATCGGCAATCATGACATCAAAAAAGGCTATGACCGGGTACAGATCTGGATGGATTACCAGGCAATCAATCCACGCTGGCGTTTTCCCTATCGCTTTTATCAGCTGCGGTTTGCGCAGTTACTGAACCTGGTGGCGCTGGACACCATGTTTCCCTACACGGTTAAAGACTACTTGCCTGACGCCTTTGTACCGCCGGCACGTTGGACCATTGCTATGGGCCATCACCCACTCAAGGCTGCGACTCTGGCGGGTGGTCGCCACAAGGGTGGCGGGATTGGTGGCTGGTATGTGCGGCGCTTTTTGTGTAATCAGGTTGATGCCTATCTGTCCGGACATACCCATCAACTGGAAATGCGGTCTCTGCAGGATTGTGGTTTTACGCATGTCGTTGATGGTGGAGGAGGTGCCGGTCTGTACCAGGTGGATCCATCCGATCGGGCGGTTGAATTTCTGGCCGCGAGCTATGGATTTCTGGCGATTGCAGTGACCCAGCAGACACTGGATCTGACCTTTGTTTCTGATCAAGGTAAGACACTGTACCGAAAATCCCAGCGCAAGCCTTAAGCTGTCCTTTGCCTGGGTTCCAGTGCCCGCTCCAGTACTTTTGCCACGGCCACAAAGCCAAAGACTGCGGTCACATAACTCGCAGCACCATAACCGAGGCGACAATCCAGAGATAAGCCGCTTATTCCTGGCTTGCAATAGCTGATCCGTCCGTCCGGCTGTGGATAGCGCAGCTGTTCAGTTGAAAAAACACAGTCCACTGCAAAATAGCGGCGTGGATTTTTGCTGAAGCGGTAGTTGGCACGCAGTTGTTTGCGAACCTTGGCTGCCAGTGGATCATTCCAGGTTCGGCTCAAGTCCCTAACCTGTATTTTAGTCGGGTCGATCTGACCACCGGCACCACCGGTGCAAATAATGCGGATTTTCAGGCGCCGGCTGTGGGCGATCAGTGCTGCCTTGACCCGGATGCTGTCGATGGCATCGACGATGTGGTCATATTGGTGATCGCAGCTGATGAGCTCTTGCAGATTATGCAGGGTAAGAAAGTCGTCAATAACCCTGACTTGGCAAGCTGGATTGATGTCCTGTACTCTGGCTTGCAGCAGCGCCGTTTTTTTCTGCCCTTCGGTACTCAATAGGGCTGGCAGCTGGCGATTAATATTACTGGCTTCGACGGTGTCATAATCGATCAGTGTCAGCTTGCCGACACCGCTACGAGCCAGCCCTTCAATGACCCAGGAGCCAACTCCGCCAAGACCGACTACACAGACATGCAGGGCCTTAAGCCGGGGGATCGCTGCTTCTCCATAGAGACGGGCGATGCCGCCAAAGCGCTGCTGCCAAGGGTTGCTGGCCGGTTGCTGAAGGGCAGAGTATGAATCAGTGAAGTCGGAGCACATCACAGGTATTACTGCGTATGATCTGGGCTAGTACCTCAGGTTCGAGTCCACGCAGCTGCGCCATGCAGCGTCCGTATTCAGGCAGAAACTCAGGGCTGTTGCGTTGTCCCTGATGGCCGAACCCGGACAGATCGGGAGCATCGGTTTCCAGGACCAGTGCTGATAAGGGTAGATCCTGTGCTAGTTGCCGTAATTTGCGTGACTGCGGCAGGCTTAGCATGCCGCCAAACCCGAGTTTAAAGCCCAGGTCGATGTATTGTCGGGCTTGTTGCAGGCTGCCGTTGAAAGCATGGACAATGCCACCGCAGACCCCGGCCTGTTGCAATATACCGAGGACTGCATCATGGGCCTTGCGGACATGCAGGATGACCGGTAACGAGGCCTGGCGTGCGATGGCCAATTGACGACAGAAAAAATCTTTCTGAGTGTTGTGGTCCGGCACAGGTTTATGAAAATCCAGGCCAATTTCACCAACGGCTATTACCGTCTGGTCGCTTAGAATTTGCTCTAAAGCCGTGAGATCCTCTGTTCTATGCTCATCCTGAAACATCGGATGCAGACCTAAGGCAGGATACAGGGTGGGGCTGGTGGAGCAGCAGTCCAGTAGTTGCGACCAGCTACGGCGGATGACCGCCGGAACGATCAGTTGTTTGACTCCCAAGGCATCGGCATGCTCAAGTATTTGCGCACGATCATGATCGAAAACGGCCAGATCGAGATGACAGTGACTGTCGATCCAGTGAATTCTACTGACAGACATGTGCGCAGTCCGACAGGTATCAGTGCTTGCGTTCGATCAGTTCAATGGCATAACCATCCGGGTCCTTGACAAAGGCGATCACCGTAGTCCCATGTTTCATGGGTCCTGGCTCACGGTTGATGATGCCACCGGCGGTGCGAATGGCATCACAGCTTTGTTGGATATCTTGCACGCCAATGGCCAGATGGCCAAAGCCATCACCAATCTGGTAGTGATCGGTATCCCAGTTCCAGGTCAATTCAATCACCGCCTCGGAGGCTTCCGGGCCATAACCGACAAAGGCGAGGGTGAAGCGTCCTCCAGGATAGTCTTTGCGACGCAGCAGGGTCATTCCCAACGCAGCGGTGTAGAAGTCGATCGACCGATCCAAGTCGCCCACCCGTAGCATGGTGTGTAACAGTCTCATACTATCTCCTGGTAAAAGTGGTCAGAGCCCTTTTTTAAATAAATTTTCATAGATATCAACATTATAATCGATAAAAAAAGGCTCTGACCCATTTTTTTATGCTCACCAGGCTATTCCTGTTTCTTCATTTTATCGGTATCATTGCCAGGCCAGTTGAAATAACAATCTGGTTAGTCGCCGATTCTGGACTGAACACAGCATGGTGACGAGACGGAAAACAACTTTCACGGATACCTCTTCATGACTAATACAACACGATATGAATTACCGGCGAGTCAGATACCAAAATTCTGGTATAACATTGTTGCAGATTTGCCTGTGCCACCGGAGCCTGTGTTACATCCCGGGACCGGTGAGTCGATTGGCCCCGAGGCATTGGCGCCGCTGTTCCCAATGGCAGTGATTATGCAGGAAGTCAGTGCTGAGCGGGAAATTGAAATCCCGAAACCGGTACGAGACGTCTATCAGCAATGGCGGCCCTCACCCTTGTACCGAGCCCGCAGACTGGAACAGGCACTTGATACGCCAGCTAAAATTTACTACAAATATGAAGGCGGCAGTCCTTCCGGTAGTCATAAACCGAATACCGCCATTCCTCAGGCATTTTATTCCAAGGCTGAAGGGGTCAAGCATTTGGCAACAGAAACCGGTGCTGGCCAATGGGGTTCGGCACTGTCGCTGGCTGGCGCTTATTTTGGCCTTGCTGTTGAGGTCTTTATGGTTAAGGTCAGTTACCAGCAAAAACCCTATCGCCGGGCCTTTATGGAAACCTTTGGGGCCAGGTGTCATGCTAGCCCCAGTGAGTTGACCGAAGTCGGTCGTGGCGTTCTGGCCGAACACCCGGATAGCACCGGCAGCCTGGGTATTGCCATCAGTGAGGCTGTGGAAATGGCCGCGCAGCGAGAGGATACCAAATATGCACTGGGCAGTGTGCTTAACCATGTGCTGCTGCACCAAACCGTCATCGGTCAGGAAGCAATGCAGCAAATGGAAATGGCCGGTGATTCACCGGATATTATTATCGCCTGCACAGGGGGTGGCAGCAATTTTGCCGGATTGGCCTTCCCCTTTCTGGGCCAACAGCTGCGCGGCGGCAAACAGTACAAATTTATTGCCGCCGAACCAGCCAGTTGCCCGAGCCTGACCCAAGGGAGATACGCCTATGATTTTGGTGACACGGGCCATATGACACCATTGGTGAAAATGCATACCTTGGGTTCTACCTTTGTGCCTCCGGGGATCCATGCCGGCGGCCTGCGTTATCATGGAATGGCACCGCTGGTCAGCAAGGTGGTGGATCTGGGTCTGGTCGAAGCCCGAGCCTTTCATCAGCTGGGTTGTTTTGAGGCCGGTATCCAGTTCGCCCGCGCTGAAGGCATTATCCCAGCACCGGAATCAACCCATGCCATCAGGGCTGCTATCGATGAAGCACTGCGTTGTAAAGATGAAGGGAGACAGCAAACCATCCTTTTTAATCTCAGTGGTCATGGTAATTTTGATATGCAGGCCTACACCGATTACCTGGCCAATGATCTGGTGGACCATACGTTTGATCGCAACCAGGAAGAGGCCGCACTGGCGGAATTGCCCCAGATGGGGGCTGTCTGAGGTAGACCTGACAGGCTGCAGTGCTGGTGATGCCAGCATCCTGCGCTACTCGATCAATTGTCGGGAAAAGTAATCGAGTAGTTCAGGGTGCTGTTGCCAGTTACGTAAGAATCGTCTCTGGTCACGTTGTTGGTGGTAGTGCCAAGTGGGAGAGTGGAGTCGGTAGCTGTGTGCAGCATCAAGATCGAGCAAGGCCGGCCCGTCAGGGGTTAACAGAATATTGCTGGCTTTGAGATCACCGTGGGCAATGCGGTGTTGGTGCAGCAATTTTAGCAAGTTTGATACCGATAAACAGGCCGGTCGGGTGGCCTCAGTAAGGCCATTTAGCAGTAGAAAATCGCTGCAAATCTCACCTTCCAGCCACTGGCTGAGAAACCAGCTGCGACGGCGAAAAGGCCCAATACGTTCTTCGATGGTTGCTACAGGTGGTGGGGTTGCAATACCCAAAGCTATCAGTTTTCGGGCCATATGCCAGCAATTGTGAGCACGGGAGTGCCGAATGCTGCGTTTGATGGCATAGCCAGGGTTTCGCAGATGATATTGTTTAATCGCCAGCGCAACCCCAGAAATGGTGATGCGGCCAACTGTGGTAGCGTGATCCTGCTTTACAATTTTACAGGAGGGGTCGGCCAGTATTGAGCTTGGGTTCCGGCAGGCTGCCAGCAGGTTTGACAGCGCTGGTATCAGGTGGATATGGAGATTCTTGTGCCGATCGAAAACAGTATCCTGTACAACGGGCACTCGTTTACACCGGGTTGACGGATGGAGCACTGGTCAGCTGTGCTGATTTACGTAGTTCGGTATGGTATAGATTAATTGACCGTCGCTTCACACGAACCCAGAACAAGCGTTCCGTACCCAGAATCTGGCGCAGGTTTGTGCGTCGGTAGCAGCGCATAAACCGAAACAGGTCCCGTTGACTGAGTCCCATGTCCATGCTCGAATAATAAAGTCCGGCGATGTCTTTGATGGCCCATCGCTTGGGAGTGCTGCGGCGTATTTGCATACGGTGCAGATCAATCAGGAATATTCTCGGTACGGACTTGCCTTGTTCAGTACTCGAAAGCAGGAAGTGGCAGAGATAGAAATCTCGGTGATTGGCACCATTGCTGTGGATCGCATGTGCAATATCTGCAAGCTGACCGATCAACCAGCGTTTAAATTTGAGGTCTTGGCCGGTCAGTTGCTTGCCAACCCAGTTTCGGCGACAAAAGTCTTCAAGACTGATGGTGTCTGTCAGGGCCTCGGTCAGCATGAAGGACTGGCGTTTGGCGGGGTTAAAGCCGGTGATACCATAGCCGGCAGCAGTCAGGGTGTCGACCCCGATACGCTGCAGGTGGTGAATCCCGTGCCATTCATTTCTTGCGCCGAGCACAGGCAGTCGCAGATAAGACAGGTTTTTGAAGATTTCTTGCCAGCCGACACCAAAATGTGCTTTGAGATAATACTCTCTGCCACCGATGGTCGTCTTTACCGTCCGGCGACCTGGTGCTTTACGGACGATTTCTCCGTCGATATGTAGAATTGCTGACAGGCTTGATTTAACCGGTAGTGTTTGGCGAATATCCGGGCGCAGATAGAGATTGTCCGGTTTATTCGGTTCACTTTTCGTGGCAATGGCTGGGGGTCTCTGTTTTGCCCAATATTCTATCTGGGCCATGGCGGCTTCAGGCATTTGGTACAGCGTCGGGTTCTGGGCGTAGCGTAAACCGTTTTGCCGCCATAATTCACGTTGTGGAGATTCGAGCATTTCCTGCAGGCGCTGGTTCAAGACCGATTGCTCAAAGGGAGAATGCAGCACACGACCTGCATTGGCCTGTTCTATATGAGGGGCATAACCACAGACATCGGTGGCCAGTACCGGTAGTCCTGCGGTAATGGCCTCCAGCAGTACTGTACCGGTATTTTCATGATAAGCTGGGTGTATGAGCAGGTCTCCGGCTGTCAGCAGGCACTCAACATCGGATCTGCCACCCAGAAAAAGGACTTTTTGATCAACCCCGCAGTGGTGCGCAAGCTTACGAAAAGGCGTTTCGTTATCTTCACCGATAACCAGGAGGCGGGTATTGTTTTGCAATCGAGCTGGCAGGCCAGCCAGTGCTTGAATGGCCCGATCAAGGCCTTTGGTTTTGAAACCTGATCCAATAAACAACAGGATCTGTAGCGTTGCATCGAGCTGCAGTCGTCGTCGGGTTTCGGTACGCACCCGGTTGGGTTCCTGGAGCAATTTTCGGCTCGGATCCAGCGTAGGAGGTAACAGGTGAAATCGTTCCTCCGGGGTCAGGTAGAATTGCTGGTAGACAGATTTTTCCCGTTCTGAGATAGACAATATGTGGGTTTTTGAACGTACGCCGAATACAGCCTTTTCGAATTGGTGGCGGTATTGAAATCGTGGGGTGAGGCGATACATGTGCCCATATTGTGGTGCGGCACGGCCGATATAGCAATAATCGGCACCGTAATAGATATCCAGACCCGGCATTTTATTAAAGCCGATAACGACATCAAAATGCTCATTTTGTAGCGCACGGCGCAGTCGGCGGTGAAATGAGGCACAGCGAGAGTGATTGGTCAGAGCACGTGCGCGCAAAATATGAACCCTTGCATCCCGGCAAGGTTGGTCCTGCCATTCCCCAGTAAAGATGCTGACTTCATGTCCTCGTTTGTTACAGGCCTGGAGAATCCGCAGCATGTCACGTGACAGCCCGCTAAAGGGAAAGTGTTTGTACAGACAAAAGGCGAGTTTCATAGCACTATGATACCGCTGTCGGTGGCTGCTGGCGAATCAGCCGCTGCAGGTTCTGGTGCACCGTGGCGGGAGGCAGGGTGGCGTTACAGGGAGGCTGCTGGATGGTTGCTGTAAGCTGGTGGCACTGTCGCTGCAGGCAGGGAGCACAGGGATAGGATGCTTTGAGGTGCTGCTGATTGGGGCCTACAGTGCCGGTACGTTTCGGATCAGTGGCCAGGTAGAGACTGACACAAGGGGTACCAACGGCGGCGGCCAGGTGACCGGGGCCGGTATCGACCGCTACGGCTGCGATATTCTGTGCCAGAACCTGGGCCAGCTGGCCGAGCGACAGCGCCGGCAACAGGGTGGTGCCGTGGACACTCTCTGTGATGGCGATGGCCGCTTGTTGTTCAGCTGCAGAGCCCCATACACAGTAGACCGGATAGCCTGCAGCCGTCAACCTGCTTGCCAACTCTTTCCAGGAGGACAATGGCCAGAGTTTTGATGGCCAGGTTGTGCCTTGAAGCAGTACAATGCCAGGCTGTAAGTGTGGATTGATTGCAATAGCCGACAGCTTTGATAGATCGATGCCATAGTCAGCAGGACTGTCCACAAGTGGATACGCCAGCGCTGTACTGAACAACAACCGCAGACGCCCTACTGCATTGAGTTGCTTTGGCACAGCAAAACTGTTTTGATAGGTCAATGAGGCCAGAGGTTCGCGAGCCGATTGGCAATCCATACCAACAACCGGGCCCTTGGCACTCAGGCCAAGAATGGCACTTTTCATCAATCCTTGCGCATCAATAATCCGGTCATAACGCTGCTGGCGAAGACACTGAAGAAAGTGTGTTAGTTCCCCGGTCAAGCCACTTTTCCAGTTTTTTCGCCAACGCCGCAGGGCGACTGGAATAACCCGGTTTATGGCGGGGTGCCAAGCCGGAATCGCTGCATAACTTTCTTCTACCAACCAGTCAATCTCAAGATCAGCACGATGCTCTGCGGCATCGGTGATGGCTGGAAGCGTATGCAAAACATCGCCCATGGAAGAGGTTTTAATGACCAGCAGGCGCATACGTAACCGATTCGGTGACTTGATCCAGTGCAGAAACCACGAGCTCTGGGGCCAATTCCTGCATACAACGATGGTGTTGCAGGGGGCAATGACGTTGAAAGCAGGGACTGCAGTCGATTGCTTGATACAAAATTCTGCTCTGTTTGCACAGGGGGGGTGTAGTGTCGGGGCTTGAGGAGCCATACAGGGCAACCAGGGGTCGCTGAAGTGCCGCTGCGATGTGCATTAGCCCGGAATCATTGCTGATAACGGCACTGCATAATGCCAGCAGGTCCAGGGCTTGCAACAAACTGGTGCTGCCACACAGGTTCACCAGTGGTGCTTTGGACAGGCCGATAATCTGCTGTGCGAAAGCAGCATCCCGGCTGGAACCAAACAGCCAGATCAACCAGCCACGTTTGCTGAACTCATCGGCAACACTGGAGAAATGGTGCGCAGGCCATTGTTTGGAAGGTCCGTATTCAGCACCGGGGCACAAGCCCAAAACAGCTTGTTGAGGTGCTGCTATACCAACCGCCTGTAGCGTCTCTCTCTGTGTCGTTGCACTGCTTTGCAGTTGTGGCCAGGGCAGGTCGCCCAGCTTGGGAATTGGGTCACAAGCGGGTGCGGATAATGCAGTAAACCGCTGCACCGTTTTCGGCAATGCCGTTTTGTTTAGCCTGCGAGGCTCGGTGAGTAGCAGCCAGCGTTGCTCACCGACATAACCGATGCGATGAGGAATTCCGGCGAGCCAGGGTATCAGTGCTGACTTCCAGGATCCCGGGAGCACCAGTGCCAGGGAAAAGTGGTATTCACGCAGCGACTTTGCCAGATGGTAGCGGCCCGACATGTTCAGTTCGCCATGCTTGAAAGGCAATTCAATACTGTGATCGACACCTCGCATACGAGCGAGCACAGGCAGGGTCCATGAGGGAGCCAGAACCGTTATTTCGGTACCTGGTACCGACTTGAGCTGGCGTACTAAACTATGGCACATAACCATATCACCAACCCAGGACGGACCCACTAACAGAATACTGCGGGCGGGGGTCATTGTATCTTGGGAAGCTGTCTGCTCCCGGACACGCCCCTGGGTGAGGCGACAGGCAAAATTCTTTCAGCGGCCGCGGCGGGTGCCTTTTTTCAGGACATACACGGTGCTGCAGTACGGGCAGCGGATCTCGCCGGTTTTTTCCAGCGGCAGGAATACCCGTGGATGTGAATTCCACAACGGCATGCGATCGGTCGGGCAGTGCAAAGGCAAATCGTCGGCATCGATTTCCAGGTAGTCAAATTTATTGGGTTTATCAGCAATCGAAGCCGTCAGATAACTGGTATGCGTGTTCATATGGGCAAGCCTGTAGAAAGTGTGTTAATTGGGGGGGTACTGTCAAACAAAATCCAGCCATTCATGATGAGTGCCTTTGCCCTCGACACTGGCAAAGTACAGCTGTTGTGCCTGCTCGGTAATCGGTCCACGGCTACCTTGGCCAATTTGTCGGTTGTCCAGTTCTCGGATCGGGGTGACTTCTGCTGCGGTACCGGTAAAAAAAGCTTCATCGGCGATGTAGACTTCGTCACGGGTAATCTGTTTTTCGATGACTTCAAAGCCTGCTTCACGCAACAGTGTCATGACGGTACGACGGCTGATGCCATCCAGTGAAGAAGATAGGGATGGGGTATAGACCGTATTATCACGGACGATGAAGATATTTTCTCCACTGCCCTCCATCACAAAGCCCTGATGATCCAGAAACAGGGCTTCATCATAGCCACAACTGATGGCTTCCTGCAATCCAAGTATGGAGTTGATATAGTTGCCGGATGCTTTGGCTCGGCACATGGCTGAGTTGACATGGTGACGTGTGTAGGAGGAAGTTCTGATCCGAATCCCCCGGGTCATCCCTTCTTCACCTAGGTAGGAGCCCCACTCCCAGCAGGCAATACCAACATGGGTAGACAATTTATCCGCACGCAGCCCCACACCTTCGGTGCCGTAGTAGACCAAGGGTCGAATATAGGCTGTTTGCAACTTGTTTTCCCGGACTACCAAACATTGTGCTTCGTCTAATGTGTGGGCATCGTAAAGTGGCTGCATGCCCAGTATTTTTGCTGACTGCAAAAGGCGCAGGCTATGATCATGGAGTCTGAAAATTGCTGTCCCGCGAGTGGTTTTGTAGGCACGCAGACCTTCGAAGACGGCTACTCCATAATGCAGGGAATGAGTAAGGATATGAACATTAGCCTCACGCCAGGGCACGAGTTTGCCATCCATCCAGATCAAGCCATCACGATCAGCAAAAGACATCTTGTTAACTCCGAAAATATTGGTGGGTCACAGTGGCCCCTCCCACTGTGCAAGCGTGAAGTATACAGAAAACTGCTTGTCCTTGGGAATGGTTGTACAAGTCCTGGTTACAGCAACAGCTCATTTGTCATGCACTCGTGACGTTTCACAATGGGCAGCTTGGTGTTATCGATCGCCGAACAGCTGTCGCCACGCACGCACGATTTGTTGCCTAGGCTGCGTAAGGTCGGGGTCTTTGATGACGGGTGGTTTTTCATGCAGTTTCAAGCGTTGCTCCAGGCCTAGATAGTTGCGGTAGGTTTCGCGCAAGTTGCTGGCTAATGAAACGTCGATGGCTCCTGTGCTGGCCAATGCATCCAGCAGCTCGAGGGTACTGCGTGGGATGATAATTTGGGGCCACTTGGCTGCATGCACCAACACCAGATATTGCACCAAAAATTCAATATCGACAATACCACCGCTGCCATGTTTGAGGTCGAAAAGATCTGCAGTGCTTCGATCACGGTGTTGTCGCATTTGCTCCCGCATGCTGCAGATATCTTCGCCAAGTTGTTCTGGCTCACGGCTTTGGCAGAGCACGGTTTTTCGGATAGTCTCGAAGTGCTCGGACAAGACCTGGTTGTTGCCCAGTAAACGGGCTCTGACGAGGGCCTGGTGTTCCCAGGTCCAGGCTTGCTGTTGCTGGTACAGCGCAAAGGCATGGAAACTGGTAATCAGTGTGCCCGAATTACCGCTGGGGCGCAGTCGCATATCCAGTTCGTAGGCCTGTCCTCCCGGAGTACGCATTGTGATCAGGTGAATGATGCGCTGCACCAAGCGGGAAAACTGGTACTGCACCTGTGTTTCATCGCTGGCGTCACCATCCTGGTTTTCGTACAGGAATACAATATCCAGATCAGAGCTGTAGCCCAGTTCACGACCACCGAGTTTGCCATAGGCAACAATCCCTAATCCCGGCGGTTGGTCGTTATGACCCAGTGCCGGGAACAATTTGTGTGCTAGAGACTGTTGGGCCAAGGGAATGCACTGGCAGAGAATCGCCTCGGCAATAGCTGCCAACTGCTGACCGGTACATTCCGGCGAACGATTTCCTGCCAATGCTGTAATCGCTTCCAGCAGGACTTGACTGTGGCGAAATTCCCGGATAATTTCCATCTGTGTTTCGATATCACCCGTCTCGGTGGTCGCTATTTTGGTCGACAGCAGATGGCTCATATGCGCATAGTCGGCAACATGACCGGCTTCGGGGACCCCGGCTTGTCGTAGCAGGTCATCCAGAACTACGGGGTGTTGGCCGATCCAGTTGCTGATCCAGGGGCTGGCAGCGCAGATCTCGCATAGGCGGTGCAAGGCTGCCGGTTGCTCCAGCAACAGGGCGAAGTAAACCGAGCGTCGGCCAATTGCAGTAATCAGCCGAATCAGCCGCAGCAAGGTGCTGTCCGGGTACGACGTGGTCGCAGCCGACTCGATCAATCGAGGCAGTAAGCGGTCCAGCCGTTGTCGGCCACGGCTGTCGAGATTTCGGTACAGACTGCCATTGCGGAGCGCCTGCAGCGAAAGGGTGATTTTCTGTGGGTCTGTATAGCCGATATGGCGCAGAGTTCGATCGGTTGTATGATCGGAATGGCCATCCAGCCAGAGTGTGGACAAGGTTTGTATATGCTGGCTATCGGCTTCGCTGTGGTTACGAAAAATACCGGAAAATAGCTGTTGTACCGATTGGGTAACCGCTTCCAAACGATTTTGGAATGATGACCAGTCTGTGCTATTCATGGCATACGCCAGTCGCAGTTGATCGGAAGGCTCAGATGGCAGTATTTGGGTCTGTTGGTCTCGGAACATCTGCAAGCGATGTTCCGTATCCCGAAGTGTTTGATAGTTATCAAGCAACTGTGCTGCTGTTTCGGCATGTAAATGGTCGCTGTTGACCAGACTGTGAATTGCCTGATACAAGGAAGGGGTTTGCAGTACCGGATTACGGCCACCATGAACCAGTTGCAGGCTCTGGGTGATAAATTCAATTTCCCGGATACCCCCTGGGCCAAGCTTGATGTTGTGTTTCAAACCTCGTTGCTTGAGTTGCCGTTCGATCAGCGCCTTCATATCCCGGATCGATTCAATGGCGCCAAAATCCAGATAGCGACGATAGATGAATGGCTTCAATGTGGTCAGTAATTGTTGCCCTGCCACCAGGTCCCCGGCTACGGGCCTGGCTTTGATCAAGGCGTATCGTTCCCAATCCCGGCCATGACCTTCGTAGTAGTGCTCCATGGCGTCCGTACTCAGCACCAGTGGGCCGCTGCCACCGTTTGGCCGCAAGCGTAAATCGACCCGGAAAACGAAACCCTCTGCGGTCACCTCATCGAGGTATCGGACCAGCTTGCGAGCGATTCGTGTAAAGTATTCGTGGTAACCGGCTGTAGCTGGCCTGGAACCTGTATTTTCTTCAGGATAGGCCAGTATCAGGTCGACATCCGAGGAAAAATTAAGTTCTTTGCCACCCAGCTTGCCCAACCCCAGAATGATAAGCTGTTGTACATTGCCGTGTTGGTCCTGAACAGGCTCAAAACGTGATGAGATTTGTTGCTGGGCATACTCCAGCGCCACGTGTAGGCAGGCATCGGCCAGTTCACTCAGGTCTTCCATGGTTTGTGCTAATCCAGCCGACAAACACAGGTCATTCCAGGCAATAATGAACATTTTTTGCTGTCTGAATCGCCGCAATGCCTGCATGAAGTGGGTTTCATCTGAACAGTTTTCGATGAATTGCCGGCATAGCTCGAGAACGGCTGGAGGTTTGAACGCCCCGGTGGCAGGCAATGTCGGAGTGACTTGCAGCAATAAAGCAGGATTGCGTTGCAGAATACGGCCACAGAACTCGCTACAGGCGAACAAACGTGGTAGATGATTAATATTTTGTTGAATCAGGCTTTCTGTAGTACTGCTTTGCGTGATCAGTTCCTGCAATTGTTTCAGGATTGGTTGCCAGAGCAAATGTGCCGACGCGTGCAAGGTTTGCGGCGTACGCACAAGTGCATGGGTAAATTGGCGGTCCAGTTCGTTCATTATCAGGTGGATCTACTTCGAAATTCCTGACACTGAATCATACATGATCGCAATGCCATTGAAGTCATCTCGGATAGCAGATCAATGATTATTCATATAGGGTACAATCCGCGCCCTCTAAGCTTGGGCGGCGAAGTGGTGTTATGCAGACAACTGATCATGGAACAGTAGAGGCATGAAGGCTGAGCAACAGTCCGTTTTGCCTACACTACCGCAGTGCTGGCAGGGCCAATTTCGCAGTTTTCGTAATTCAGGCTGGTGCGGCTGGATAGCCAATGATTACTGGTCGGTAGAACTGGCTAAACAACTGCAGCATCCCGAGATGCTTTTTGCCGACTCAAATCTGCTTCAATGGTATAAACGGGGTCGCAATCGGCTGGCAGCCGTGCGCTGGCCCGATCATGCCGGGGCAGCGCGTATTGTGGTTTTGAAGGCCTATGGTACTGGGGGTTGGCATGGCCGTTTGCGAGCACTCTTCCGACCTTCACGGGCATTACGGCACTGGCAAGCGGCGGCAGACCTGCAAGACCGCGGTATCAGAACACCAAAACCGGTTTGGTTGCTGGTACCACAACGTCAACATCGTGGACCAATGTACCTGGCACTCGAGCCGGCTCCGCCACATGTTCGGGTTCGCGAATTATTACGTGCAATTGGACCACAGGCCGAAACCATCGATTTTGCGGGTCATAAGCTGGCGGTATCCGTTCTGGTTTCGGCGTTGGGTCATTATGCGCGTGCTCTGCACGAGGCCGGCGTTGCACACCGTGATTTTTCCGGGGGCAATATTCTCATTCCCAAGACCTGGGGCGGCAATAGTAAAAGATTACTGGAAGAGTTCGTACTGCTGGATATTAATCGAACACGGTTTTTTATACCGGGAACCGTCGATATTTACCATCGCATCCAGGATCTGGAGCGCATCTCGCTGGTAGAATCACAGCAGCAGCATTTTTATGAGGCCTATGCCGATGGCAGCATGGAATTAATGGCCCAGTGGCGACGCTATCAGCGCTACCGGTACCGTTATCTGCGCATGCGCAAAGCCCGAAATCCGCTCTGGCGATTTGTTCTGAAAACTTCGACCTATTGGATTCGGACCGGTTGAAATCGATAGTCTTTCATGGAGTAAAAAATTGGTGATAGAAACTGGATTTATTCATGCGTTGTTTAATCATAAGGGTCTACGACGATTTTTGTTAAAGACCAGGGTGCCGCTGGTACTGTTGTTGATGGTGGCCTGGCCCTGGTGGGCCAAACCACAATTGATCTGGTATGGTGTTGGCATCAGTGCGCTCGGTGAGGCCTTGCAACTGTGGTGTTTTGCCTGTATTGAAAAAGAAACAGTACTGACCATTCGTGGCCCCTACCAGCTGTGCCGTAACCCCATGTATCTGGGCCGTTATTTGCTGATATTGGGGTTTATTTTCACGACTGGCAGTGTGGCCGCGATGCTGATCTACACAATTGTGTACTACTACTATATGCTCAATCGGGTGCAACGAGAAGAGCCGGTACTGGCAGGTATTTTCGGGGAAGCGTACCGGGCCTATTGCCGGGATGTGTGTCGTTTCATGCCTGGCTTTGTTCGTTTTGAGCGCGACAGTTTCTGGTTTTTCGATCAAAAAATTCTGCTGACCAATAATGGCCATTGGAATCTGCTGGCGGCCGTTCTTGCCTATATTTATTTGTTGGTGATGCTGTAAAAGTGGGTGTAAAAAAAGAAGGGGCGCAATCGCGCCCCTTCTTGCTACTGTTGTCAAGACAGGAATCTACTTCCAGTCTTTCCTCATACCCAGACTCACGTTGCTGGTGCTGCTGCCAACATCCGGGGATTTATTTTCATACTCAGCCCAGACCCGGAAAGTTCCGGTCAGTTTGTGCTCGACACCCAGCTGGAAGGCATCATCATTGGTGGCATCATTGGTAGAAAAGCCGGCACGATAGCGGGTTTTTCCAGACTTGAATTGACCGACAACATGATAGGTCTTGGTGTCGGAACCGACAGCCTGCTGCCTGCTTTCTCCATTAAAAAAGATGGTGGCATTACCGAAAGCCAGTGACAGGGTGGCGCCAAACAGGTCGTTGTTATTATTAACCTGATCGGAGACATAACCCACACCCAGGGTGGCCGGACCAAAAGAGAATGTGGCACCTACGTGGACTTCGTCCACACCGGTCTGGTCATTGGCGACTGTGGCATCAAAGCCATTCATGACCAAGGCAATCTGGCCACTGAACATATCGGAACTTGGGGCGCTATACACCAAGGAGTTGCTCAGGCGAAAGGGTCCCTGGAAAAACTCGGCACCGGAGGCGTTGTAAACGTCAAAAGCACCGAGGGCGTTGTAGTAAGGACCCCACTGCTGACCCAGGGCGACGGAACCGAAAGCACCGGAAATACCGACATAACCTAAACGGCCACCAGCGTTGAAGCCTGTGGCTGTTGCGGTATCAAGTTTGATTTCAAAGCGGCCAAAGCCTTTTAGGCCATTGCCCAGATCTTCAGACATTTTGGCACCGATACGAGACCCGTTGCCCTTGACGAGGGCGGCTGTTTTGCTGCCATTGTCATTGAAATTTAAGGAATCACGCAGACTGAAATAGGCACCAGCGGCGGCATAAGTCACCGATACTGGTGCGGCGACGGCAGCGGCAACTGCCAGTGCGAGTAGTTTTTTGCTCATTTGCTTATCTCTCCTTCGAAACGTTTGAGTTACATGAAATGCAGGGGTATTGTAACGCGACGAAAAAAAATCGCAACAGTTTTTCGTGCAAAAACAACAAAAAGTTGCATGTGTTGTATAATAGCAACAAAACTGCCTTCACCCATCACTACTGCCACTTTTTTTCATGGCCCGGCTTGTGCCACCAAGCAACCAGGATTGGGTATATTTCTGGCCAGTACATTGTACAATCAGACGCACCGGCAAAGGCCAAACGCAGTGCTTCGACTGATGGGTTTGACGAAGCCCTTGGGATGCGTGGCATGTGGTATGCCATGGCAGGCTGAATGTATTCCCGGGCTGTTTCAAGGCGCTGTGCAGAACAAGGTAGAGAGTATGGTATGTTACCAACTTATGGAATTTAACAGGGAAAACTCACAGGAAAGGTACAAGATGATTGATCTTGCTGGCGGCTGGGTTGGTCATGACCCTGGCTGATGCCTTCTTGCAGGCCTTGGTTCTGTTGTTTTCTGGTAACTCGCAATTGTGGGAAATCATTGCTACCTCCTTTGCCGTGTCGGGGCTGGCGGTGTTACTTGTTACACCGCTGGCTTTACTGCTGGCCTATGTATTGGCCTATGGTCGCTTCCCAGGTCGACGTATACTGATCGCCCTGAATAATAGTCTGCAGGGATTGCCGGTGGTCGTCATCGGCCTGCTGCTGTACCTGTTGTTCTACAGCAATGGGCCGTTGGCAAATCTGCAGTTATTGTTCAGTAGGCCGGCCATGGTTATCGGCCAGATGTTGCTGGCGTTTCCGGTAGTGGTGGTGATGGTCCACAGTCACCTGCAAAGCGGGGATCGCAGAGAGCTGGAAACAGCTCAGACATTGGGAGCGGGGCGACTGGGGGTGGTGTTGACACTCTTTATTGAGCATCGCTACACGCTGCTGGCGGCTGTGTTGATGGCATTTTGTCGGGTTATTGCTGAAGTGGGCAGTTCCTTGCTGGTCGGTGGTAATATCCTGCACTATACCCGCAATCTGTCGGTCGCCATAACGATGGAAACTGACAAGGGGGCTATTCCACAATCATTGGCTCTGGGCTTGGTAGCACTGGTGCTTGCATTGGGGCTGCAGCTGGTGGCCAGCCGTTTTCGTGGTTCGGGAAGGGTTGAAAGATGACGGAACCCTTGCTGCAAGTAACCGGTTTGGGTCGGTGCCTGGGTGAGCGGATGCTGTGGCAGATTCCGCAGCTGTCAGTGCCTGTTGCCGGAAATATACTGTTGCGTGGGGACAATGGTGTTGGCAAGACACTGCTGCTCAAGACCCTGGCTGGCCTCGTTACCCTCGATTGCCAAGTCCTGAAATTGCAGGGCGAACTGGTGGTACGCCGACACTGGCAGCAACGGCTGCGTGCTGCCACCGTTTATGTACACAGTCAGACCTGGTTGTTTGATCGCACCGTCGAAGCCAATGTCGCGTATGGTTTGCGATACCAGGGATTGCGTGGCACTCATTTGCGTGAGCGAGTCTGGGAGGCGCTGCAGTGGGCGGGTTTGCAGGACCTTGCTGGACAGCGGGCACGCTTGCTTTCTGCAGGCCAGCAACGCTTGTTGGCCATTACCCGAGCCTGGGTATTGCAGCCGGCCCTGTTATTATTGGATGAGCCACTCAATGGTCTGGATCAAGCGGCTCGGCAATCCCTGTTGGAATATCTTGATCGGCTCGCTGAAGAGCAAAGGACAGTGCTCTGGACCAGTCATGAAGAAGTCACGGAGTCGGGGCGGATCGATGAGCTGTGGTTGCTCATGGACGGTCAGTTACGCCGGGAAGTTCGTCACGGTCCGCAAGCCTCGGCCGTGGTTTCTTTTCGCCGCCCACCTGTGGGTCAGAGACGGTAATATGGCCTGCAGGTGGACCGCGAAAACCCATGGTACATCTGCCATGGTACATCTGTCATAATCCCTCAGATTAATCCTGCAAATGGCTGGACTTCAACCTGGTCTCCAGCGGCAACACCATCACAGTGTTCATCGAGCAGAATAAAACAATTGGCGCGACTCATGGAGGTCAGGATGCCTGAGCCTTGCTGACCGACATTACTGACTTGCCACTGGCCCTGGCCAACCGGTTGCATGATGCCGCGCTGGAATTCAAAACGACCGGCACGCTTGCGGATGGTGTGACGGCAGCGGGCGACAAGGGTAAAAGCGGGTTGCGGGTCCTGGCCGCTGAGTCGCAGCAGTGCCGGAGCCACAAACTGGTAGAAGGTGACCATGACGGCAACCGGATTGCCGGGTAGACCGAAAAAAACGGCATGATCAAGATGACCGAAGGCCAGAGGCCGGCCTGGTTTCATGGAAATTTTCCAAAATGACATGACACCCATTTCCTGTAGCAGTGGCTTGATGTAGTCGGCTTCACCCACCGAAACTCCACCTGAAGTAATGACCACATCACAGGTTGCGGCAGCGTGCTGCAGGACCTCACGCATCAGTTCCGGCTTGTCCGCAACCACACCGAGGTCCAGTAAATCGACATTGAGTCGTTTGAGCATGGCGTAGAGGCTGTAGCGGTTGCTGTCATAAACGTCACCCTCCCGGAGCAGCTCGCCGATACTGCGCAGTTCATCACCGGTGGAAAAAAAGGCAACACGAGGCCGGCGAATCACGTTGACTTCACCGATGCCTAAAGAAGCCACAATGCCGATATCAGCTGCGGTCAGACGCCGGCCTGGGGTTAATACCTGATCGCCTATGCCGACATCCTCGCCTGCCTGGCGGATATTCTGGCCCATCTGGCCACCAGTACCAATCCGGATTTTCCCTGCAGCGACGTGCTCGACCCGCTCCTGAATCACTACAGTATCCGTACCTTCGGGTAGACAGGCCCCGGTCATGATGCGTACACACTGTCCACTTTGGCAGCATCCGGTGAAGGGTTGGCCGGCCAGTGCCGTACCGATCAAGGATAGATCAGTACAGCCCTCCATCGGCAGGTCAGTACCCAATATGGCATACCCGTCCATGGCTGAATTAACATGTGATGGGACATTGACCGGAGAAATGATGGTGGTGCCGAGAACCCGATCCAGGGCGTCGCGTACGGCCAGTCGTTCCAGAGTCGTTAGCGGGTTGATCGTTTCAAGTATCTGCTGACGGGCCTGTGCTGGCGTCAGGTTATGGTCATATGGGTCAGCACAACTGTCTTGATGGGTCATGATTGTTCAGTTTCCGGTAGGCGTCATATTGGTGAGGTTGAAGTGGGCAATGATGAAGTCAGCGACTTGCCCGGGTTGATTGAGGTCCAGGCATGGCAACTCCCCGGTGGCTATCGCTGTATCGCTGGCGATGGCGATAATATCCGATTGCAGTGGCTGTGGCAGTGGCTTGCCCAGTGCCTGACGGTGCAGCAGGATCTTGGCAAAGGTTTCATGCTTGAAGCCTTCCACCAGTACCAGGTCCGCCATTGTCGGCCTGAGTTCTGCCAAGGCATCGGCCAGTACCGGTTCTGCTTGAAGGGTGCGGGTTTCTGTCATACAGACGGTTCGTTGTCGTGAAGCCAGTACTACCTGCTGGGCACCTGCATGACGCAAGCGGTAACTGTCTTTGCCGGGTTGATCGATCTCGAAACTGTGATGCGCGTGCTTGATGACCGATACCTTAAGGCCCCGCTTGATCAGAGCCGGAATAACTGCGACAAGAAGAGTAGTTTTTCCAGTACCGCTGTAGGCACAGCAGCCAACAATGGGTTTGGAGAAATTACAATTATTCATACAAACATTCCCGGCGCCTACGCCTGGGTTTTTGACGCCTGTAGGGCTGCGAGTTGTTGTGGGGTATTGAGATTGTCAAAACACGCTTGGCAGTGTGAGAAGTCGGCTGTAATCATAGCGTGCCTAGCATACCATAGATCGATTTTACGTCCTCCCTGCTGCATAAATGCTTGCAGATCGGGCAACAGGAACACCGGAATCAGGGCAAAAACAGGTTGGAGGCGCTGACCGTCGTGGGCGACTGACAGCTGATACCCATGTCCTAGGGAGGTGAACATCCGTGATACCAGATCAGATGGCAGGCAAGGTGTATCACAAGGTATAGTCACAATATAATCTGTGTCGGCAATCGCCATGGCCGTGGAGAACCCGGCCAGAGGCCCCTGAAAGTCACTCATTGCGTCTGCCACTACCGGGTAGCCTAAAGCCTGGTAGCGCTCGATATTTCGATTGGCACTGATCAGCATCGAGTCAACCTGAGGCGACAAAGCTTTCAGGGCCCGCTGGATTAATGTGGCCCCGTCCAGCTGGATCCAGCCTTTGTCGATACCCCCCATGCGGCGGCCCTTGCCACCAGCAAGAATGACCCCGGTTACGGAGGAAGAATTAATTGCAGTACGCATTAACACCAGATTCCGAGAGGGTGAAATCAGACCGAAGAAAGAACATTGCTCTAGGGTACTCCATAATGCCCATTTGTTATTGCTGGCGCGAGTGGCTGTGCATCCAGCAGTATGGCTTTGCCATCAGCCAGTTGAATTGGGTAGGCCGGTGCGGACAGTACGTTTCCAGGCTGTACTGTACAGGGGTTATTGTCAGGGGGGTATTCCTGGATAGTGCGGAACACGTAGCGGTTTTTTCCATCATCATAGCAAAAAGACCGATTGTGGCTAGCGACCCCCTGGATAAAACGGATCGCCCGATCGACAGTCCAGCTCGAGGTGATTAGGTAGGCATCGTGGTTTGGAAAGGCGTCATAGCGAACCCGTGATGAGCCCTGTGGTCGACAATTCAGGGTTTGTCCAGGGCGCCAGGCTTGCAGCAGACCCATGAACAGTCTGGCGCCGGCGACGGCAAGCCGAGATTCAATCTGTACCAGGCGGATTCCTCGAGGCAGTTCGAAATCTTTTGCGGACACAATATCGCCGCTATCGAATTCAGAGTTGACACAATGCAAGCTGATCCCGGTGCGATGCTCGCCATTGTGAAACTGCCAGAACAGTGGCGTTGGCCCCCGAAAGGCGGGTAGCTGTGAGGGGTGAAGATTGAAGCAGGCGGTATCGCGGTAAAGGTTGTCGGGAATACGGGCTGGAAAACAGGCGGATAACAGGCAGCTTTCGTCACTGGGTCTGAGCCGGGTGGGCCAGCTGTCGGGCTGATGGACTGGCAGGGTCAACAAGGGGATCCGATACCTGAATGCAAGTACAGAGAGACTGTTTGCGGTCGCGTGCAGAACACGCACTGGCCAAGCGGTGGATGACCATTCAATCAAGGCAATAGCAGAGGGTGGGGTTTGTGCTGTACACAAGGTGTGTAGGACCCGATAGGCGAAGTCGCTGTTGCTGGCCAGTAATGTGTACGATAACCGACTCATGAGAGAGGTGATTGGGCCGGGATGAAGAGGGTGGCTTGAGCGGACATCTGTCGCTTGAGAAAGGGCCGGGAAAGAACCGGATATTGATCGTGAAAATTATCCATGCAGAGGGGAACAATACAAATTTTTAGCACTCTAAGCAAATGAGTGCTAAAATTAGCCATCGGCTGCCAACAGGTGGCCGAAACACGACTGATATTGTAACGAGATTACTGGAGATGGGCCATGGCAACTGATGCGATGACTACAGCAATTACACTACCCATTGAGGCTGCAGAAAATGCCAGTATGGCAGGTTTTTTGCGAGCTGCCAATGCGGTACCTATGCTCACAGTAGATGAAGAAAAAACATTGGCGATGCGGTTTCATGACCAGGGTGACCTGGATGCAGCACGCCAGTTGGTGGTATCTCATTTGCGCTATGTGGTTAAAGTTGCCAGAGGATATATGGGCTACGGTCTGCCCTTCAGTGATCTGGTGCAGGAAGGGAATATCGGCTTGATGAAGGCGGTCAAGCGATACGACCCACATCGTAATGTTCGGCTGGTATCGTTTGCGGTGCATTGGATTCGGGCTGAAATCTACGAATATGTGGTCAAGAACTGGCGTATTGTGAAAGTGGCTACCACCAAGTCACAGCGCAAGCTATTTTTTAACCTGCGTAAATCCCGGGCGCGGCTGGGCTGGATGAAATCAGGTGAAGTGACAGCTCTGGCTGATTCGCTGGATGTTTCCGAAAGAGATGTTCGGGAGATGGAGTCGCGTCTGCAATACGGCGATGTGTCCTTCGATCTGCCGGCCAATGATGAAGGCACAGCCAGTGCGCCTTCGGGTTATTTGAGCGACAATGCGCTGAATCCTGAAAACCTGGTGGTCGATGCGGATAATACCGCTACTCGCAAGGAGGCACTGGCGCAGGGTCTGCAGAAGCTCGATCAGCGCAGTCGTGACATTATCGAGCAACGCTGGCTTAGTGACAGCAAATCGACATTGCATGAACTGGCGGCCCAGTATGGTGTTTCTGCAGAACGAATTCGCCAACTGGAAAAAAAGGCGATCCGTGGTTTGCAGGAAGAGATGACGGCCGCCTAGGTATCAGACGCTTCATCCTGCTGCTGCTCAAACGCAACCAGATGGTCGGCCTGAAGTTGTAGCGGCAAGGTTTCGCCAGTATTGACATTGATATGGCTGGGCAGTTGCACCAGCACTTCGCTGCCATCTGCCAACCCCATGGTGTACAGGGTCTGGGCACCACGAAAGGCCTTGCGTCGGACGGTACCGCGGATCGGTGAATCTTCTGCCATCACCACATCATCAGGTCGAATCAGAATATCCACCGTGGTGCCTGTTGCCAAAGGGTAGCGACAGCGGCCCTCAATAATACCCAGGGCAGTGTTGGCGGAATTGGAGCTCAGTAGCTTGCCTTTGATGAAAGTTCCTTCACCGATAAAACGGGATACGAAACGGTCGGCGGGCTCATGGTAGAGTTCATACGGTGTGCCCCATTGTCGGATACGGCCTTCGTGCATGACCCCGACCTGATCACTGAGGGCAAAGGCATCGTCTTGGTCATGCGTGACCAACAGGCAGGTGGCACCCTGGGATTTTAGTAGCGCACGGATCTGTTGGCCAAGATCTACCCGCAGCTGGGCATCGAGACTGGAAAAAGGTTCATCCATTAACAACAGGCTTGGCCTGGGTGCCAAAGCCCGAGCCAGCGCAACCCGCTGTTGTTGGCCTCCGGATAATTCATGGGGATAGCGGTTTTGAAGTGGGCTCAGATCGATTCGCTGGAGCATTTCACGAACCACGCTACGACGCTTTGCTAACGGCAAATGACGAATTCCCGCTGCAATATTGTCGCCAATTGTCCAGTGCGGAAACAGGGCAAAATCCTGGAATACCATGGTTATTTTCCGCTGCTCCGGTGGTAGCCGATAGCCGGGACGCGAGACGATCTGATCATTGAGTCGAATACTGCCAGCGGTCAGGGGCTGGAAGCCGGCGATGGCCCGAAGAATGGTCGTTTTGCCGCAACCACTGGCACCCAGCAGGCATGCGATAGTTGCCTTTTTCAATTCTAGCGTGAGGTTTTCTACCACCGGCTGGCTGCCATAATCACAGCGGATATGGTCGATGCTCAGAACGGTTGCTTTGGGGTCTGTTTTCTTGCCGGGCTCCACGTGCATTCAGGTGCTGAGCAGCAGATGTTCCAGCAATGCCTTTTGCGCGTGGAGTCGATTTTCAGCTTCATCCCAAACCACACTCTGGTCACCGTCGATGACTTCAGAATCCACTTCATAACCACGGTATGCAGGCAGGCAGTGCATAAAAAGTGCTTTCGGTTTGGCTTTGCGCATGCGTTTTTGCGTGACTTTAAAATTAGCGAAGGCCAGTTCACGTTGTTCTTTTTCCTGTTCCTGTCCCATGCTGGCCCAGGTATCGGTGACCACCAGATCGCTGTCTAGGATCGCCCGATTCGGATCCTGACTGAGTTCAAAGCGGGCTGGATCGTGCTGGATCAGTAACGGGTTCGGGGCAAAGCCTGCAGGGGTTGCTATGGCCAGCTGAAAGTCAAACAACCGGGCAGCATTCATCCAGGAATGACACATATTATTGCCATCCCCGATCCAGGCGATACGCCGCCCCTGGATAGTACCTCTGTGCTCCTCGAAGGTCATGATATCTGCAAGCAATTGGCAAGGGTGAAAATCATCGGTGAGTGCGTTGATGACAGGGATTGTTGCATAACGGGCAAATTCGCGCAGCTGGCTATGGGCCGTGGTACGGATGATGGCGATGTCAGCCATTCTTGACAGTACCCGGGCTGTGTCCGCCACCGGCTCACCACGGCCGAGCTGGCTGTGGTCCGGGGCCAAAAATATCGTGGTACCACCAAGTTGCCCGAAGCCAGTTTCGAAAGAAACCCGGGTGCGGGTCGATGCTTTGGTAAAAACCATAACCTGGGTTTTGCCGACAAAGGGTCGATAGAGAGCACCACTTTGCTGCATTGCTTTTAATTCGATAGCACGCTTGAGAAGCTTTCTCAGTTGACTCGATCCCAGGTCGTCTAGGGTCAGAAAATGTTTCATCAGATATTCCCTATCAATCGAAAGACGGCGACCGATGATCCGCCGTGAAGTCTTCTATCAATGATTGTAGAATATCCAGTAGCTGCATGGCCTGTCGACGTTTCATAATCAGTGGCGGTAACAGACGGATCACATTGCCAGCAGTGACATTGATCAAGAGCCTGCGCTCCAGGGCCATGGTGACCAGCTCTGTACAAGGCCGATCCAGCTCAATGCCGAGCATCATGCCCAGGCCCCGGATTTCCCTGACCGCGGGCAGCGGCAATAAACGGCTTTGACAGGATTGCAGTAGCCAATTTCCTGTACATGTGGCGTTTTCGAGAATGTCTTCTTGTTCCATAGTGGTGAGGGTGGACAAAGCGGCGGCACTGGCCAATGGATTGCCACCGAAAGTACTGCCATGGTTGCCGGCCTGGAATATGTTGCGAGCTGGCCCACGGCTCAAGCAGGCAGCAATCGGTATGCCGTTGCCGAGTCCCTTGGCGGTGGTGATGACATCGGGCAATACCTTGCTGTGTTGACAGGCAAACCAGTGGCCGGTGCGGCCGATGCCCGACTGAATTTCATCAAACATCAGCAGCCAGCCATGTTCCGTGCACAGTTGCCGCAAACCTTGTAGAAAGGTGCTGGAGGCAACATGAATGCCGCCTTCTCCCTGTACCGGTTCAACCAGTACGGCACAGATATCGGTACGGTGGCTAGTCAGTTGTTGCAGCTCTGCCAGATTATTGTACGGAGTTCGTATAAAACCTGAAACCAGCGGTTCGAATCCCTGTTGTATCTTCGGGTTGCCAGTGGCGGACAGGGTCGCCATGGTGCGTCCGTGAAAGGCTTGCTCCATGACGACAATCACCGGTTTGTCACAGCCCTGTCGGTGCCCGTAGAGGCGGGCCAGCTTGATCGCAGATTCGACCGCTTCCGCACCTGAGTTGCAGAAGAAGGCCTGCTCCATGTTAGCCACAGTGCACAGTTTTTTGGCGAGCTGTTGCTGCAGTGGGATTTGGTAGAGATTGGAGGTGTGGAGCAGTGTTTCGGCCTGTTTGCTGATGGCGGCACTGACCTTGGGATGACAATGGCCCAGGCCGGTAACCGCAATCCCGGACAAGGCATCAAGATATTTGTTGCCTTCAATATCCCACAACCACACGCCTCTACCGTGACTGAAGCTTACTGGCAGTCGCCGATAGGTGGGCATTAGGTATTGCTGATTCATAAAACCCAAAAGCGTCCAGACCGGGCCGGACGCCTCCTGCAGATTGACAAACCCGGACTATAACCAAGTCTGGGCAGCTAACGCAATAAGTGATGAGTAACTGCAGCAATTCTCATTAAGGGCATTGATAGCGGATTGAGTGATTGCCAGCTTCAGCCTGACACCGCCAACTCATTGATATTTGGTGCTCGCGACCTGCTTGCTACGCGATCATCGCCGTATTGCCCACAGGTGTGGAGCCATAATGAGAATTGCTGGGTAACTGTTTTGTGGAACAGGTTCGCTTATGCGGCAAAACCGGATGCGACAGCGTCCCAATTGATAATTTTCCAGATCTCTTGCAGGTATTTTGGACGGGCATTGCGATAATCAATGTAGTAGGCATGCTCCCAGACATCAATAGCCAGCAAGGGTGTTTTGCCGTCAGTCAGCGGATTACCGGCATTGCTGGTGTTGACAATTTCTAGGCCACCGTCGGCTGCTTTTACCAGCCAGGTCCAACCGGAGCCGAAATTGGTCGCGGCCGACTGGATCATTTGTTCACGAAATGAGCTAAAAGAGCCGAATGTGTTGACGAGTGTAGCGGCCAAGGCACCCCCCGCTTCACCACCCCCGTTGGGACTCAGACACTGCCAGTAAAAACTGTGGTTCCAGACTTGTGCAGCATTATTAAAAATACCGCCGGAAGCATTGGAAATAATTTCTTCCAGAGTAGAATTTTCGTATTCAGTACCTGCAATCAGGTTATTCAGATTGGTGACATAGGCCTGATGATGTTTGCCGTAGTGATAATCAATGGTCTCGGCCGAAATTACCGGTGCCAAAGCATCCCTGGCATAAGGCAAGGGAGGAAGCGTGTGGGTCATGTTGATCTCCTGATAGATAGAATATAGGGGGGTATCGAGGTTTTCCGAAGCTGGATGCATTCTAAACAGTGAACAGTAAGGGCGCAAGTGGCCTGTGTTCCCCTCGGCAGTTTCTGTTCGCAGTGGAGCGACTCGTTTCCCGGGCAGACGCTCAGGAAATCACCGTCAAATTCTCTTCACTGGTCCGTTGGCGTGAGATGCGCCGTATGCCCCGAGCTTTAGATGACGCGTGAAAATCGCTTGATGTTGTCTGGCTGGTGCAGATAATGGTCAAACTCCATACAGATATTCCGGATCAGTAGCCGCCCTCGCGAAGTGACCTGGATTCCCTCGGAGTTCATGGTGATCATGCCGTCTTGTAGCATCGGTTGCAGGGCTTTTTTTTCGGTACTGAAGTAATTCCAGAAATTGATTCCGAAAGATTCAGACAAGGCTTCGGTCTTGAGTTGAAAATGGCACATCAATTGGGTAATGACTTCTCGGCGCAACAGATCGTCCTGATTCAGCTCAATACCATGGTAAACCGCCAGCCGCCCTGAGTCGATACGGGCGTTGTATTCATCGATACGATGCAGGTTCTGGCTGTAGCTGTCACCAACCATGCCGATGCTGGTGGCACCAAACCCGATCAGATCACAGCCAGCATGGGTTGAATAACCCTGGAAATTGCGATGTAACCTACCTTCACGCTGGGCCTGTACCAGTTCATCATCTGGCCTGGCAAAATGATCCATACCGATGAAAATGTAGCCGGCTTCAGTTAATTGGGTAATCGCATTTTGCAGGATTTGCAGCTTGTCGGCAGCCGAGGGGAGGTCGCTGACCTGGATACGTCGCTGGGGTTTGAAGCGTTCCGGCAGGTGTGCATAGTTGAATACCGACAAGCGATCGGGTTTAAGATCGAGAATTTCATCCAGAGTGCGGGAAAAACTGGCTACCGTCTGCATCGGCAGTCCATAAATAAGGTCAAGGTTGATAGAACGAAAACCGTGATCGCGGGCACTCTGTAATGTTTCCAGAGTCACTTCCCGCGGTTGTATGCGGTTGACTGCCTTTTGCACCGCCGGGTCAAAGTCCTGCACGCCAATACTCATACGGTTAAAGCCGACTTCGCGGAGCAGCGCCACGGTATCGGCTCCGGTTTCGCGGGGATCGACTTCGATAGAAAATTCCCCCGCGCGGTCATCAGCAAGGTGAAAATTTTGCCGGGTCATGGTCATCAGCTCCCGGATTTCCTTGTGGGACAGGAAAGTGGGTGTACCACCACCCCAATGGAGCTGTTCTACTTGACGGTCGTTATCGAATAACGCCGATTGCATGGCCAGCTCCCGGTACATGTGTTCCAGGTAGGGCGCGGCCAGGGCGTGATTTTTGGTGGCGACTTTGTTGCAGGCACAATAAAAGCAAACGGTATCGCAGAATGGAATATGGAAATACAGCGACAGCGGTTTAGGGATAGGGTCTTCGTTGGTATCTTGTGCAATTTGTCGGTAACGTTCATCATCCAGTTTCGGTTCAAACTGCACTGCTGTAGGATAGGAGGTGTAACGTGGGCCGGATTTATTGTATTTATGGATGAGCTCGAGATCAAAGACTACATTGGGTTCTTGGGTGTATTGGGTCATAGATGGTTCCTGCTTGCATAACTTTCAGTCAATACAGCGAGCAGCTCCGCCCGAATCTAAAGATTGGGGGTCGAAGCTGCTGTGATCTGGCATGTACAGCATCTCCCTGCCAAAGTTGCAGTCGTCCCGTATTTCTGGCGTCGGACTGAAAATGCCGGCTCAGAAACGCAGAATAGTAGATAAGTTGTCAGCACGCCATGATATGGGTCAATCTTCGGCTGCATCCTTCAATACACCTGTCAGCATGTCCAATCGAAAATACTAGAATGATGACGACTCCGTTGTCTACAGTCAATGTTCCTGGCTACCAACTGGTACGGACCCTGGGCCGGGGCGCTATGGCGACAGTTTATCTGGCTACACAGCTCTCGCTGCGCCGACAAGTAGCCCTTAAGGTGATGGCATCATTGTTGGGGATAGACGGTAACTTCAAAGAGCGGTTTTTGCGGGAGGGACGCATTGTCGGTCGTCTTACTCATCCACATATTGTCTCGATCTATGACGTCGGGGTAACGGACGAACAGCCGTACATTGCCATGGAGTGGATTTCCGGTGGTAGCCTGCAGCAATATCTGCAGACGGCCATGCAGCCTGGAGAAGCACTGGAGGTGATTCGCCAACTGGCTACTGCGCTGGCCTTTGCACACAGCCAGAATATCGTGCACCGCGATGTAAAACCGGAAAATGTATTGTTTCGCCAGGATGGAGTCGCTGTTTTGACGGATTTTGGAATTGCCAAAACCATTGGTGAAGATGTTACCCAGCTGACTCGTATTGATGCCATGGCGGGAACACCTCGCTATATGAGTCCAGAGCAGGTGAGTGGTGGGGTCTGCGATCATCGCGCTGATATTTACGCGCTCGGCGTGATGTTGTATGAAATGTTGGCAGGGGTTCCCCCGTTTGCAGGTGAAAGTAGTTTAGCGGTACTTTATGCCCAGGTGCATGACCCGGTACCACCGCTGCCATCGCATGTACAAGTCTATCAGCCGCTGCTGAATGCCATGCTTGCCAAACGGCCAGAAAACCGTGTTCCTGATTGCCAGATGTTGCTCGAGTTTATTTCGGTCGCCGTGGACCGGCCGGTACTGTTGGGGCAACCGCATGTAGATATACCCGGTTACCTGGTGCAAAAGTCGCGACAACGAAGCACCTTACGTAGAGTCGCTGTCGGCATGCTGCTGTTTGTTTTGGTGGGCTACCCGGGTTTGCAGTTGCTCAAAGTACCACCGCCCACTATCGTCGATAGTCCAGCTGAATTATTCGGTGCTGATCTAGATGCGTCCCGTCAGGATTGGCCTCTGGCAGCCAGCGAGGAACAGGATGCTTTCGTGGATGCGATTTCTGTAGCGGCAGAGCAGCAGGCCGATGCCCCCGCGGCTACTCCGCTACGATCACAAGCACCGATGTTAACACCACAGCAGATAATGACCCGAGATGCCTTGATGAGCACACTCAAAGCACAGATGACAGGAAATCGCCTGGTAGACCCTGTGGGTGATAATGCATTGAATACTTTGCGTATAATAAGAGAACTGAACATCGAGAATAAGGACACCATGGAACAGCGTCGGATGCTGGCCATGCGTCTGCTTAAGACCGCCAGGGTGCAGTTTGTAGCGCGGCAATATGAGACAGTACAGAAAACGGTGCAATTGGGGTTGCAGGCTGACGACCAAAATACCATGTTGATCAAACTGGGCCAGGAAGCCAAGGTTGTTCAGCGCCGGATCCAACTATTTGATCGGGCCGAGAAATACTATCGGAACCCTGACAATCCTGATTATGTGGCGGCTTTCAAATGGTATCTGGCGGCGGCACAACAGGGCCATAATCGGGCCATAGCGAAGACAGGGATGATGTACGCCAATGGTGAAGGTGTTCCCCATGACGTCAATGCGGCTTTGTTGTGGTTAGGCAAGGCGGCGATCACCGGGGACCATGAGTCACAGTATAATCTGGCGATGGGGCTGCTGTTCAGTCGTCGAAAAAACCTATCTCAAGCCGCAATGTGGATGAAAAAAGCAGCAGCGGCAGAGGTGGTGCCGGCGTATCGGGTGTTGAGCTGGATGTTTCGAACCGCTACCGGGGTGGAAAGCTCACTTACCCAGGCGTTCCTGTGGGGCAGCCGTAGCGCCTGGTCGAAAATTACCCGACAGTCCTTGGCGTACAGCACCGTGACGGCATGGGAGCAGGCTTTCGCTGCGGCCGAGAGACGGAGCAACAACACGATGTTGCCAGCAACTGACAGGTAGGTGAACGGTTCGGGAGAAACGATGATAGACAAGGAACAGCAGCACAGCAAGCGACTGGATTCTGTAGTAGCCAGGGCTCGTAAAGAGCGAGATCAACGTATGGCAGGATATCGTGAGCGGGCTTTAGAACGCTATCCGTGGATTTGTGGGCGCTGCTCGCGGGAATTTGATCGCCAAACTGTCCACGGACTGACTGTGCACCATCGTGATCATGATCATGATCACAATCCTGCTGATGGTAGCAACTGGGAGCTGCTGTGTTTGTATTGCCACGACAATGAACATACCCGGCAGGAGGAACAACATCGCTATGGCTACAGCGATAATGAAGACGGTGAACAAGCAGCGCCTTCGAACCAGCCGTTCGCTGGACTCAAATCACTGTTGAAGAACCCGCGTGGCTGACTCAACCCTACGCTCATCAGCAAGCATATCGAACAGTCTTCGGTCCTGCCAGAACCTACAGTGTATTTCGATAATTTCTAGCGCACCCTTGAGAGCGCGTGCAGACTATGGGGCTTGATCTGAGCCCGGGACGTGTGTTTGCTAGCGGCCTGCAAAATGGGTTGCCAATTATTGCTGGCTATTTGCCCGTGGCCGTGGCGTTTGGTATCGCCGCATCGGCTGCCGGACTGTCAGTACTGCAGACGTTGCTGGTCTCGGGACTGGTATTTGCCGGGGCCAGTCAGTTCGTTCTTATTTCATTTCTGGGCAGTGGTGTATCACTACCGGGGGCGGCACTGATCACGTTGGGACTGAATCTGCGACATTTATTATACGCTACCAACCTGTTGCCCTATTTATCAAGGCTGTCAGGCAGAGGTCGATTGCTGGTGGCCTTCGGTTTAACCGATGAGGTATTTGCCACAGCCCAAGTCAGGCTGCAGAGCATTGCTGAACCCAACCGGTTGTGGTGGTTGCTGGGCCTGGAGTTCGACGCCTATGCCAGCTGGGTATCTGGCTCCTGGTTGGGTAGTGCAGGGGGCAACTGGGTGACACAGCAACTCGGTCTATTGCAACCTGCCTTGGCTTTTTCCTTGCCAGCCTTGTTTTTTGCCTTGCTGTTGCCGGCCTGCAAGGGGCCGACTCTACGCACAGTATTGGCTGCACTATTGCTCTCTGGCGGATTTCACTACCTTGGTATGAGTGCTCTCGGTATTTTTGTTGCTGCATTGCTCGCCCCGCTTTTCGGGATGGTACGGGATTGATTTCATGAACAATGAAATGGCATTTTCGTGGTTGGTCCTGGTGGTCGCAGCGGGCACCTATTTACTGCGATACCTGCCTTTTTATGTGGCCGATAAATTGCGGATTTCGAAGTGGCAGCCTGCCAGGTTTAAAAAGTATCTGCAGCACGTGAGCTCGGCCATTATCGCTGCATTGTTGGTGGTTGCATTCGATCCGAGCATCATTTCAACCTCAGGGAGTTTGTTCAGCACACTGGCCGGGTTGGTCTTGACTGCAGTGAGTTGGTGGCGTTGGCACAATACCGGCCTGAGTGTTTTTTCCGGAATTGCCGGTTTTGCGGTCGTATCGGTATTGATGGTTTGAAAGCTGGGATTCGGTGTGAGGAGTGATGAAATACACTCGTATGCCGAAAAGTCGCGAAATAGCAGGAAATTGGTGTTAAAATGCACTTAAAAGTTGATATTTTGTAAGAACCATTGATCGATACGAGGCTGCCTGTGCTACATAGCACACTATTTCATAACCACAGGGTAAACGACTATGGCTAAAATCTTGTTGCTCCACGGCCCGAATCTGGATTTACTGGGTCGTCGTGAGCCACAACATTATGGAAATACTACGCTGGAAGCGATCAACACTGCATTGATCGGAAAGGCTGCTGCTGCAGGGCACGAATTGCAAGCTTTGCAAAGCAACGCGGAACATGTTCTGCTGGAGGCAATCCACTGTGCCTGGGATGAGGGAGCAGCCTTCATTATTATTAATCCTGCAGCGTTCACCCATACCAGTGTAGCATTACGGGATGCTTTGTTGGCCACCGAAATTCCATTCATCGAAGTGCATTTATCCAATATTTATGCTCGAGAGGCGTTCAGGGCACACTCTTATTTTTCGGATATTGCCACCGGTGTTATCAGTGGATTAGGTGCCGGGGGCTACCTGTTGGCTTTGACAGCTGCTATCGAACAACTTGCTTGAGGAATTGATTTCAGATGGATATTCGAAAGATCAAGAAACTGATCGAATTGTTCGAAGGATCGAGCCTGACAGAAGTGGAAATTCATGAAGGGGAGTCCTCGGTTCGTTTAAGTCGTAACTTGGGAAGTATGACGGCAGCGACCATGGCATCTGCCCCGATGTCGGTAACGTCGGAGGTGGTCGCAGCACTACCCAAAACCGTGGTTCCGGCAGAGCCGAATGGTGAAAAGATAGCTTCACCCATGGTGGGCACCTACTACGCGGCCCCGAGCCCGGACAGCCCGGATTTTGTCAAAGTAGGCACAACTGTTGCTGTGGGAGATACGCTTTGTGTGGTAGAGGCGATGAAGATTTTCAATCAGATAGAGTCTACTGCTGCCGGAACGGTGGTAGCAATTATCAAAAAGAATGGCGATCCTGTCGAATATGGTGAAACTTTGTTCATAGTCGAGTAAGACAGATGATCCAGAAACTGGTGATTGCCAATCGGGGTGAGATCGCCCTGCGCATCCAGCGTGCTTGCCGTGAATTGGGTATTCGCACCGTCGCCTTGCACTCAGAGGCAGATCGAGATGCCCTGTATGTCATGCTGGCAGATGAGTCTGTTTGTATAGGCCCGGCTGCAGCGGCAGACAGTTATCTGAATGTGGCGGCTATTATCGCTGCAGCCGAAGTTACCGACGCCGAGGCCATTCACCCCGGTTATGGGTTTTTGGCGGAAAATGCCGAATTCGCAGAAACCGTGGAACACAGTGGTTTCATCTTTGTGGGCCCTAGCGCGCAAAGTATGCGCTTGATGGGGGACAAGGTTTCCGCGATAGCAGCCATGCAATCTGCTGGCGTCCCCTGTGTGCCCGGGTCCGATGGTTTGCTGGGTAATGATCCTGAGGCTAACCTGGCTATTGCCCGCAGAATTGGGTATCCAATCATTATTAAAGCTTCTGGAGGGGGCGGTGGCAAGGGCATGCGCGTGGTGAATACCGAAGCCGGTTTGTTGCACAGTATTGCACTGACACGCCGCGAGGCTGGGGCTGCATTCGATAATGACCAGGTCTATATGGAAAAATTTCTGGAACAGCCCCGGCATGTGGAATTTCAGGTTCTCGCAGACACCCAGGGTCATGTGATTCATCTGGGTGATCGCGACTGTTCCATCCAACGGCGTCATCAGAAAGTTTTGGAAGAAGCACCAGCTCCCGGTATTACAAACGAGCAGCGTGAGAAAATCGGTGCAGTTTGTGTACGGGCCTGCAAAGAGGTTGATTATCGTGGTGCAGGCACATTTGAATTTCTGTATCAGGATGGTGAATTTTATTTTATTGAGATGAATACCCGGATTCAGGTTGAACATCCGGTTACCGAAATGATTACCGGTGTTGATGTGGTCCAGCAGCAAATTCGCATCGCAAACGGTGAGCCCCTGCGTTTTCGTCAACAGGATATTCAGTTTAGAGGGCATGCGATTGAGTGTCGGGTCAATGCCGAAGATGCCGTCACATTTATGCCTTCACCGGGAAAAATTACCCAGTTCCATCCTCCCGGAGGTCCAGGAGTGCGAGTTGATTCCCATGTTTATACGAACTATTCCGTGCCACCCTATTACGACTCGATGATCGCCAAGGTTGTTGTTTGGGGGCACGACCGGCAGCAGGCAATTGCCAGAATGTCAGGAGCTCTGACTGAAATCGTTGTCGACGGCATCCATACGAATATTCCACTGCATCGCAGTTTGATGGCCGATCAAGCCTTCTACGAGGGCGGCCAGAATATTCACTATCTCGAAAAAAAGCTGGCCAGTGGCCGGTAGCGCAAGGGAACAGCAGTGCTCAGGTTTTCAGGAGGCGCACGGGTACTGCCGGTTTTCGTATCCACGGGCGCTTACAATGATTCCTGGACTAAAGCTAACAAGGCCAATAATTCAATATTCGGCCGTAATCGACCCGGCATCCGGGCAGGGTGCTCTGTAAGCTGGATGTG
>CAYQAP010000011.1:0-2390 GCA_964415515.1 uncultured Gammaproteobacteria bacterium
AAATCAAGAAATAAGGACCAGCAGACGTTGGATATGTTCGCGATCAACCTGGAACAGCAGCCGTTGCAGACGTTTACCGAGCGGGCCTATCTCAATTATGCCATGTATGTCATTCTCGACCGGGCCTTGCCACATATTGGCGATGGTCTGAAGCCGGTGCAACGGCGCATTGCCTATGCCATGTCTGATTTGGGTTTGTCTGCCGGTTCCAAATTCAAGAAATCTGCACGCACAATCGGTGATGTATTGGGCAAATTTCACCCTCATGGTGACAGTGCCTGCTATGAAGCCATGGTGCTGATGGCCCAACCCTTCTCCTTCCGATATCCGTTGGTCGACGGCCAGGGTAACTGGGGTTCGACCGACGACCCCAAGTCCTTTGCAGCCATGCGCTATACCGAGGCTCGTCTAACCCGCTACGCAGAACTGCTGCTCTCGGAATTGCGCCATGGCACAGTTGAGTGGCAGGCCAATTTTGACGGTACTTTGCAGGAACCGGTGTTGTTGCCAGCACGTTTGCCAAATATTTTACTCAATGGCGGCTCGGGGATTGCTGTGGGTATGGCAACCGATATTCCTCCGCATAATATTCGAGAGGTGGCCGCGGCCTGTGTACGCTTGCTGGAGCAGCCAGATGCTGATTTGGATGCTTTGTGTGAACATATTGTCGGTCCAGATTACCCAACAGCTGCCGAGATTATTACTCCTCCGGAGGATATCCGGAAGATCTATCAGTGCGGCAACGGTTCGGTACGCATGCGGGCACTGTGGCATCAGCAAGGAGCGGCATTGATTATTACGGCGTTACCCCATCAGGTATCTGGATCCAAAGTGCTGGAGCAGATTGGAGCGCAGATGCAGTCCAAAAAACTGCCCATGCTGGCCGATATTCGCGATGAGTCGGATCATGAAAATCCGGTAAGGCTGGTGTTGGAGATGCGCAGTACCCGTACTGACGAGGCGCGCCTGATGAGCCACTTGTTCGCCAGCACTGATTTGGAGCACAGCTATCGGGTGAATATGAATGTGATTGGCCTGGATGGTCGGCCGCGGGTGTTCGATTTGCGTAGCCTGTTGTCCGAGTGGCTGACATTCCGGCGCCTTACGGTACGGCGTCGCCTGCAACACCGTCTTGACCAGGTGCTGGATCGGCTACATATTCTCGATGGCCTGTTACTGGCCTTTATAAACCTTGATGAAGTGATTCGGATTATCCGCAACCAGGATCAGCCGGGACCTTATTTGATACAACGCTTTGCTTTGAGTGAACGTCAGGTGGAAGCTATTTTGCAGCTGCGATTACGACAACTGGCGCGGCTTGAGGAAATCAAAATTCGCCAAGAGCAGGGTGAGTTGACCAAGGAGCGTGATCGGTTGCAGCGGGTGTTGGGCTCGGTACGTCGTTTACGACAGCTGTTACGGGATGAATTGATTGCCGATGCTGATCACTATGGGGATGACAGGCATTCACCCATCGTCAGTCGCAAGCCCGCCCAGGCATTGAGCGAAACCGAACTGCTGCCGGCTGAAGCGATTACCGTAGTGCTGTCTGAAAAAGGCTGGATTCGGGCGGCCAAAGGGCATGACATTGATCCGGGTAGTCTGAATTTTCGTACCGGAGATAATTTTTTACAGGCGCTACGGGGGCGTAGTAACCACCAGTTGATTGTTTTCGATCAATGTGGTCACTGTTACCAGATTCCGGCGCATGGTTTGCCTTCAGCCCGTGGTTTGGGCGAACCCCTGGCAAAAACCCTGAACCCTCCTTCCGGGATCGGTTTTTCCTGTTTCCTGCTGGCTGATCCGGATGATATTTTTCTGCTTTCGACCACTGCGGGTAATGCTTTCGTGGTGTCTGTGGCTGAGATGCAGACCAACAAGAAAGCCGGGAAGAATCTTTTGACCGTACCTGCCCGCGCCCGTATTCTGCCCCCGGTGCCACTAGTGGATTACACTCAGGACTGGCTGGTGGTGGCGACCACGGCCGGGCGGATGCTGACCTTTCCAGTTCAGGAGATGCCGCGCTTGGCTCGCGGTAAGGGGATCCGGATGATCAATATCCCAACACCCCGTTTACGCAGTGGTCAGGAGAGGGTGGCCGCAGTGGTGGTGCACCAGCCGGGACAAAGCCTGCGGCTGGATTCAGGGAAACGCTTTTTGCGTCTGAAACCTGCGGATCTAACCCAGTACCAAGGTGCGCGGGCGCAGCGTGGGCTGATGTTACCCCGTGGCTTTCAACAGGTGGATAGCCTGAAGGTTGACAGCAGATAAGTATTGACCTGCCCAATCTCAAGGGATGTCAGTTATGCTTGAGCTGGATCAAACGGATACTCGGACAGCCTCCGTTGCGCTACTTGATGTAAAAAGGGCACGGTAAGCCCGGATAATAG
>CAYQAP010000011.1:2490-44767 GCA_964415515.1 uncultured Gammaproteobacteria bacterium
GATAATAGGGTTTATTTTGATAGCAAATGGGTTAAATGGGATGGGTTCAGAATTATTGCTTTGCTCGCAGCAAAAACTTTTTCAATCACTTGTTGAGTGAAAAGGCCTAAAAATTAATACCAATTTTGGCAACAGTGTCAACGCGGCCAGCAAGGCAATCAACATCGCCAATGCAGTCAGGACACCAAAGTAGATGGTCGGAATAAAGTTGGACAGGGTTAGAATGGAAAACCCGAAAATGATGGTGGCTGAGGTATAGAGAACGGCCTTGCCGATTGTAGAGTGGCAGATATACAGGGTTTTGATGTAGTCACCGTTGTGCGCGTACTCCTCCCTGAATCGGTAGATATAGTGAATGCCATTGTCGACCGCAATACCGATGGTGATGGCGGCGATGGTAATGGTCATCATGTCCAGAGGGATATTCAGCCAGCCCATAATGCCCAGCACAACCAGTGCGCCCATCAGGTTAGGCACAATACCAATCACTGCTAATTGCAGCGATCGAAATAGAATCAGAAACATGATCGCGATGCCGATCATCACTACGCCCAGCGTTGTGATTTGTGATTTGAACAGACTTTGCAGCATATTATTGTAGAGTACCAGCAGCCCGGTGACGGTAACATCCTCGGGTTTAAAATTAAGTTTGGTGGTCAGATCAAGTTTGATTTTTGACAGCAATGCTGCTCGTCGTAACTCTTTTCGAGAGTCCAGTATGCGCATAAATAGGCGTATTTCATTGTTCTCAATGGATAAATATGGTTTGATGACAGTATTTTTTATCTTCGTAGGGATGCGTTGATAGAGAACCGATAATTCAAGGCTGTCAAAGGGTTTTCCATCATTGATGTCTTCCGCGACCCGAATAACATCAGCCAGAGACTGCACCTTGCCGACTGCATCGAGGTTATTGAGATAATCATGAACAGCTTTGATTCGATCGATTCTTTCAGGGCTGAACCAATAGGCGGGATTGCTGGCAAGTTCTTTGGCATATTCGCGCTCATCGGCCAGTTCTTCCGGGGTCATCGAGGCAATATCTTCCGCAGTCAGTGGGTCTTGCTCAGGATCCATTTTGAGGATAATTTCCAGCGGGGTCGTACCACCGAGCTTGTCGTCGATCAGTTTCAAGCCTTGATAGATTTCCGTATTCTTGCTGAAATAATTAATAAAGCTGTTTTCGACTCTAAGCCGGCTGATTCCCACGAAGCTGACTAAGGCAATCAGTACAGAGATGATGAGGATTTGTCGCCCGTGACGTTCGGTTAGAAGTGCGAGATATCCAGGCAAGCGAAAATTTCTTTCCTGGCGACGGTCATCCCGGGCTTTACCCATAAGCACGAGCAGAGATGGCAGCAACAGAAAGGAAGTAAGGAAACTAACCGCAAGCCCGGCACTCATCATCCAGCCAAAATCGATGACGGGTTTGATATCACTGATGACTAAAGAACTGAAACCTATGATCGTGGTCAAGGTGGTGTAGAGGCAAGGATAGACCATCTTGTGGGCCATTCTGGAGACCAGCTGGGGCTGATCCAGGGTTGGTGAATCGGCGCGTAATTGTTTGTAGCGTACAATCAAATGGATATTCATCGATATGGTGATGATTAACATCAGCGCCAGGAAATTCGAGGAGATCACCGTGACATTCCAGTCGGCGAACCCGAGCAAGCCAATCATGAAGACACTGGCGTAGGTGCAACTCAGAAGCGGCAGCACGATCCATCGCAACTGCCTGAAAATGAAGGTCAACACCAGGATCAAAAAGACCAGGACACCGCTACCGAAAGTGATCAGGTCATTTTTGACGAAGCTCACCATATCGTCGGTAATCATCGGAACGCCACCAAGGTGCAAAGTAGCGTACTGTTGATAGGGGGCCATGAGCTCACGCAGGGTGGTCACCAGAGTGTGGCGTTTTTCGTTATCCAGGGTCTGCGCGATTCGATAGTCGGCCTCGGTTTGTGAGAGATCGTTTGCTTCGGACGTACTTAGGCCCGCCGTGCGCCGTTTAGTGCGTAAAGTATCGCGTGATTGGCGAAGTTTTGTGAAGGCAAGATCATCTTGCAAATGTATCAGCAGGGCAGCAGTATCACCGTTTTTACTAATCAGTAATTGACTGTACAAAGGGCTGGTCAAGAGTTCGCTTTTGGCTTTTTGAGGATCGACCCTGGAAGATTCCAGCGTTTGAATATTGTTGGCCAGCTCAGATAGCGGGACGTCTGAACTCTTTAACAGGGGCACATCCAGAATACTGGTAATGGAGGCCACGCCGGGGACTTTTACGATGGCTTCACTGAGTGCCTTCAGTCGATTCAGCGATTGCTGGTCAAACAGATCTGCGCTTGGACTAAAGGTCACAATCAACAGTTCAGGGCTGGGGTATCGTTCCCGGATCTTGCGAAATTGCTCCAGATCCTTGTCAGCTTCCAGGAGCAGTGAATCTGCGGAGGCATCCAGGTGAAAATTTTGCGCATGATAGCTGAAGAATGCCAGTAGAGCAGCCAACACAATCAGCACAATTTTCGGGTAACCGATAATTAGGCGATTATAGGTTCGTGACAGTAGCGCACTCATTCGTGGATATTGGCCTTGCCGGGGTTGCAATGAGTCCGATTATAAAGTTGTATATAAAAACGGCACAAGTCTGGAAGACTCAGGCAATTTCACAGGACTGATGAGTTCTGTGAAACAATACACCCTGTTTGCTGCGGCCGCACAGGCCAGTATGTGCTGTGCAGGTCACCCAGGTGGTATTCAGGACTGTTGGGCTGATACCCAACGGATTCCAGACTCCACCTCCTCCCTGCCGTGGTACGGCTTCCACTGGATAGTAGCACAGTTGTACAATAAATTTGTGATGTCTCATGGGACGCGATTGCAACATGGTAGGCCCCAGGACATGATCTGTCGATGTAAAATCACTATTCTCAGTCAGATTAGCTATCAAGAACAGCCCATTACCCCATGGAGTATACGATGTCCTATCAGGAACTACAGTTCGTGCTTTCAGAGCATGTTGGTGTGATCACTTTACAAAGACCTCAGCAGGGGAATGCCATCACCTTGCAGATGGCGCGTGAACTGCTTGATGTGGCGATTCGCTGTGATGAAGATCCCACCGTTCGGGCTGTGCTGCTGACCGGTGCCGGTAAAATGTTCTGTGCCGGGGGGGATTTGAAAAGTTTTGCCGAACAGGGTGATCGGGTGGGTCAGCATATTAAGCAGATCACCCAGGCGCTGCATGCCGCCATTTCACGATTTAACTGGATGGATGCACCGGTCATTGCTGCGATCAATGGCACCGCTGCCGGGGGTGGTTTTAGTTTGGCCCTGTGTACCGATATTGCGATTGCCGCTGAATCGGCCAAATTCACCATGGCCTATAGCCGTGCTGGTTTGACCCCGGATGGCAGTTCCAGCTATTTTTTGGCACGTACAGTGGGATTGCGCCGGGCCAAGGAAATGGCCCTTTTGAATCCAGTTCTGTCAGCGACCCAGGCACAGGCGTGGGGGTTGGTGAATCAAGTGGTGGCGGATGAAGACATCATGGAGGTAGCCATGGCACTGGCCCGGCAGTGGGCCTTGGGGCCGACTCGTGCCTACGGGGAAACCAAGCGTCTGCTATTGGCCGGCGCCACCGAGAGTCTGGAGTCACAGATGGAGCGTGAGTCCCGGGCTATCGCATCCATGGCCGCTAGTGCAGATGGCAGAGAAGGGGTCTCCGCATTTATCGAAAAACGGATGCCCGTGTTCACGCACTAGAAATCCTTGAGTCAGCAATCTCTTTGCTCCAGAGTCAACTTCTTGTGCAGCAAGTTTGGCTTCAGCCTTCCGCTGAGCAGTCTCGGCCATTGAGATTAGGCGATTGCAGGTTTTTTAGCGCTGGAAAATCGGTGGCGCATCAGGCTGTAATACAGAATCGGAATTACCACCAGTGTCAGCAGGGTAGAGACCAGAATCCCGAAGATCAATGACACGGCCAAGCCCTTGAAAACCGGGTCGTCGAGGATGAAAAAAGCGCCGGCCATGGCGGCAATCCCGGTCAGGACGATCGGCCGGCTGCGGACTACGGCTGATTCGACTACAGCAGCGGCGAAATCCATGCCCTGGGTGGTAAGTTTGTTGATGAAATCGACCAGGAGAATGGAGTTGCGTACGATAATGCCAGCCAGTGCGATCATGCCAATCATAGAGGTTGCGGTGAACTTGGCACCGAGCAGGGCATGCCCGGGTAGAATGCCGATCAGGGTCAGGGGGATGGGCGCCATAATGATCAGTGGTATCAGGTAGGAGTGAAATTGGGCCACAATCAGCAAGTAGATGATGAGTAGGCCCACGGCATAGGCGATTCCCATATCGCGGAAGGTTTCGTAGGTGATCTGCCATTCGCCATCCCACTTCAAGCTGTTGATATAGGGATTGGCTGGTTGCGTTATGAAATACTGGGGCAGGGCGTGACCATCAAACCGTTGATTCTTAATACTGCTGTACAGTTCCGTCATGGCATACAGGGGGCTGTCGAGCTGGCCGCTCATGTCGCCGGTCACAAATACCACGGGCAACAGGTCCTTGTGATAAATGGTCATGTCGCGGCTGGTTTTGATGACCCGAATAAACGCTGCCAGTGGGACCTGGTTTCCGTCATTGCCGGTAATTTTGAATGCCAGCAATTGCTCCAAGTCTGCTTTATCGGTTTCGGCAAATTCCAGCCGGATCGGTACCGCATATTTATAATTAGGGCCGTGGATGAAGGCTACGTCCTGGCCTTTGATCAGGGTCGTAATGGCCTCAGCAACCTGCTGTTGGCTAATCCCAAAAAGGGCAGCTCTGGCCCGATCGATCCGCAGTATCCGACGTGGTGACTTTGCTACCAGGCTGTCATCGATATCGACTACGTCGGCTGTATTCTCGAATTCTTTGCGGATTTTGCGGGCAATACGCATTTGTTCGCGGTGATCGGGACCGTAGATTTCCGCGACCAGTGGCGACATGACCGGAGGGCCTGGAGGCACTTCCACGACCTTGATGTTGGCCTGCAGGCGTTGGCCTACCGGTTGCAGCAGTTCACGTACCTGACGCGCGATATCGTGGCTTTTCTGTTGACGCTGATGCTTGCTCACCAGATTAACCTGAATATCACCATGCCAGGGTGCTTGGCGCAGATAGTATTGTCGTACCAGGCCATTGAAACCAATGGGGGAGGCCGTACCTGCATAGAGCTGGTAATTCGTGATATCCGGGATCTGGTCCAGCACTGCGGACGCTTCAGTCAGCACCCGGGCCGTTTTCTCCAGCGTGGTTCCCTCCGGCATATCAACCACGATCTGGAACTCCGATTTATTGTCAAAAGGCAGCATTTTGAGAATCACCGCTCGGTTGACCGTCAGGCTGATCGAGCCACCGATGAGCAACAGTAGCAGCAACCACAGCAGCCTGCGTCGCCTGCGACCTTTGTTAGGATCCAGCAAGGGATCCATACCCCGATGAAACAGCGAATGCAATCTGCTGCCGCTTTGTTGCTTGTGGGTATTGGTATGGCCAGCCAGTATTTTGCGAGACAACCAGGGGGTAAAGACAAACGCCACACCCAGTGATAATAACATTCCAGTGCTGGCATTGAGAGGAATCGGGCTCATGTAGGGTCCCATCAAGCCGCTGACAAAAGCCATCGGTAACAAGGCTGCAATAACGGTCAGGGTTGCCAGAATCGTCGGGCCACCGACCTCATCGACTGCTCGGGGAATCACCTGTAGCAGGTTGGCAGACCTGAGTCGGATATGGCGGTGAATATTTTCCACCACTACAATGGCATCATCGACCAGAATACCAATGGAGAAAATTAGCGCGAACAGGGAAACCCGGTTCAAGGTAAAGCCCATGGCCCAAGAGGCGAACAGGGTGGTGGCCAGGGTCACGATAACGGCAGCCCCAACGATTATTGCTTCACGCCAGCCCATGGTCAGCAGCACCAGCACCACAACAGAGAGGGTGGCAAAGAGCAGCTTGGTCATTAGCTTGCTGGCTTTGGCATCGGCCGTTTTGCCATAGTTGCGGGTGATGGTCAGTTTGACCTGGTCGGGAATCACCAGTCCCCGCAGCTGTTGCAGGCGTGTAACCACCTGTTCGGCTATGCTCACGGCATTCGTACCGGGTTTTTTGGCAATGGCCAGGGTTACAGCGGGGTACAGGGTATTGCCCTGCCCTTCAGCAGCAGGCTGACCGAAGCGGACAAAGGCTTTGGGCTGATCCGTGGTCAGGTGAATATTGGCGACGTCTTCAAGGTACACGGGTTGGCCTTGATACAGGCCCACCACCAATTCTGCGACATCTTTCGCAGCCGTCAGGAAGGTCCCGGTTTTGAGTTCAATTTCCTGATTGTTCCGAGTCAGGGCGCCACTGTCCCGGGAGGAATTCGCAGCACGCAACGCAGTACGCAATGCGGCCAGGCCAATGCCCTTGCCGGCCAGGCGTTGTGGGTCCAGCAGTACATGAACGACCCGTTCCGGTGCCCCTACGGTATAGATATTCCGGGTGCCGGCGATGCGCTTGATTTCTGCTTCAAGCGCATGACTGATCCGGGCCAGCTGGTCGCTGCCCACTGCAGGATCTTGACTCCACAGCGTGGCGGTGACGATGGGTACATCGTCAATCCCCATTGGTTTGATGACCGGCTGTGCCACACCCAGATTCTGAGGCAACCAATCACGGTTGGAGAAAAGTTTGTTATAGAGACGAACGATGGCGTCAGTCCGGTTCTGCCCGACCTTGAATTGCACGGTGAGGGTCGACATGCCGGGCTGGGAAACGGAATAAACGTGTTTGATGCCGCTGATTTCCGATAGAATTTGCTCAGCAGGAGTGGAAACCAGCTGTTCGACTTCTTGTGCCGAGGCCCCCGGGAAGGCGATAAATACATTGGCAAGGGTAACCACGATTTGTGGTTCTTCCTCGCGTGGGGTGATGGCGATCGCGAACAAACCCAGCAATAGCCCTACCAAAGCCAGCAGAGGTGTGATTTGGGCAGTTAGAAAATGCCGGGCAAGATGCCCTGAAATCCCGAGTTTCTCCATGATCAGGGCTGCTTGCGGTTTGCTTCTTGGGTGCGCAGCCAAACTGCATTCAGTGGATTAATGACCACTTGTTCGCCTGCATCGAGACCCGAGAGCACTTCAATCATATGGTTGTTACGCAAGCGTCCGCTGCGAATCTGGCGCAGGCTGATGTGCTCTTTTGCAGTGCTGACATAGACGGCACTGACTTCGCTGCGTTGGATGACAGCACTGGTTGGAACCAGTATTAAACGCTGTTGGCCAATCGCGAAGGCGACTTTGACCAGCATGCCTGGATACAGATCAGGGGTTTTTGGCGGCAAAGGAATACGGGCCTGAAAGGTATTGCTTTTGGGGTTTGCATAGGGATAAATGGTAAATTCACTGATCGCCAAATCTTTTCCGTTGTCGGTTAGTACCCGCGCCCGATGGTATTTGCGTACTGCACGAATCAGCTGTTGGGGAAGGAACGCGCTGACTCGCAAACGTTCCAGTGATAGTCCGGTCAAAAGTGGTTGGCCGGGTTGAGCGGTTTCTCCGACCTCGACATGTCGCGCGGTGACTACGCCAGTGTAAGGGGCCTTGATGATCGTGTACGCCAGTTGTTCACGGGCCTGGCGGTTGGCAGCTCGACTGGCGAGCTGTTGTGCTGTGGCGGCTTTCAGATCGGCCTGTGTGGAGTCGAAGGTAGCCTGTGAGACCAGTTTCTTGCGCAACAGTTCTTTGATCCGGGTAAATTGTTTGCGCGCTTCGGCCAGACGGGCCTCGGCTTTGCTGGCATTGGCACGGGTCTGTTTTAAATGCGCCTGCTGTGTTGTGTCACGAATCCTTAGTAGTACGGTACCGGCTTGAACCAGGTCATTGACATCCACATTGATTTCGGTGATTACACCCTCGGTCTGAGCGGATACAGTGGACTGATTCACCGCTTCGACGAGACCATCAATGCGTCGTTCCAAGGGCTCGGTTTGGCTCTTCACAGTCTCCAGCTGTAGCGCGGACGCCGCTGCGGATGCCGGAAACATGGCCAGAAAGGCAGCTGTGGTGCTGACGATGCTGAAAAAGGTAACGATAAATTTATTGATCATAGAGAATCTTTAGGTTTCTTGGGATAGGTACGTCAAAGTGAACAGGATGAAGCAAGCGTATCATAGAGCGATATACATTATTATATAAGACTATACTAATATTTAATCAACCACAAGAGAATTCTTTTCTTCTGCCAGTTGCTTGCTGTTTATAATACAATATAGAGCATGTAGTTTTTTTTGTTTTTCCGCAGTATGAAATCGCCATGACAGAGGAGGAAGCGATAATGACTCAAAGAATGGAACACAGGTCCGGTTTGCTGGCCAAGACGACGGTAACGGCTGCTGCAGTCACCCTGTTGGCTACGGTGCCGGTGGCGAGCTATGCCACCAATGGGATGTTCTCCCATGGTTTTAGTACGGCTAATGCGGGTATGGGCGGGGTCAGTATCGCCCTGCCACTGGATGCACTGGCAGCATCAACCAACCCGGCAGGAATGGTAGATGTTGGTAAGAGCAGTACCGTAGGCCTGGCCTACTTCAGCCCCTTGCGCTCTTATAAGGTGATGGGTGCCGCCTCCGGTGGGTTCCCGCCGTTTCCGGGAGGAAAGGTTAACAGCGGTCACAAATATTTTCTAATTCCCAGTTTTGCCATGAACTGGCAACTGGATGATACGGGAACGGTGGGAGTTGCGGTATATGGCAACGGTGGCATGAGTACTGACTGGCAGGCCAGCGATACCCCATTCGGCATGGGCACATTCGGTGCTGGAGATGCCGGGGTCAGCTACGCAGAACTGTTTATCAATCTAAATTATGCACGCAAGCTTACCGAGAACTTTTCCTTTGGTGTTGGCGCAATTGCCAATCGATCACAGTTCAAAGTGAACGGGATCACCGGCTTTGGTGGTTTTTCGACCAATCCAGCAAAGATCTCCAACAACGGCTATGACAGTGACTTCGGCTTTGGAGGTATTGTCGGCGTGCTGGCAAAGGTCAGCGACAGTGTCAGTCTCGGTGCTTCCTACCAGAGCAAAATCAAGAACAAGATGGATAAATACGCAGGCCTGTTTCCCAACAAGGGGGAATTTGATATCCCCGGTACCGCACAGGCCGGAGTAGCGATCAAAGCAGGTGGTGGACTGACCCTGGCTGTGGATGTGCAGAAGATCTATTTCAGCCAGTCCGATGCCATCAATACCTCAGGTGCTGGCTTATTTGCCTGTATGGGCGGAGACGTGAGCCAATGCCTGGGCGGTAGCAAGGGTGCGGGATTCGGCTGGAACGATATGACCGTTTACAAGTTCGGTGTTCAAAAGGAAATGGGCAATGGTACGACCTGGCGTGCCGGCTACAGCTATGGCAAGCAACCCATCGACCCCACTGAAGTCATCTTGAATGTTCTGGCACCCGGTGTTATTGAGCAGCACTACACCGTCGGTATGAGCAAGCAGCTGGCCAACAGTCGATCGATTGGTCTGGCGTTCATGTATGCACCGCAGAAATGTCAGACGGGAGCTTCGGCATTCAATCCTGGTCAGACCATTGAAATCTGTATGCACCAATTCCAGTTGCAGGGCTCCTATAACTGGTAAGACCTGTCGTACCCATCTGTAGTACAGGTCAGGAATACAGCAGTGGCTGCCACAGGCGCAGCCACTGCTGTTTAGTTTTTGCAAAATCGTGTATTGTCTATATTGTGCAAGGACAGTAGAGATCAGCAATAGAGATCAGCAATATGAAGCAACGGATTCAACAGGGTGGTTTGCAGGTTGATGCGGCGCTCTATCAACTGGTGACCGATGAAATGATTCCAGGTAGCGGTGTGACAGCTGCTAATTTCTGGGCTGCTCTGGAGCAGATCGTCCATGACCTGGGTCCGGAAAATGCAGCATTACTGGCCGAACGTGACCGTTTGCAGGGGTTAATTGATGATTGGCATCTACAACACCGGACAACTACGTTTGATGCCGGCAGCTACAAGAAAATGCTGCAGAAAATCGGTTACCTGCTACCGCAAGGGGAGGATTTCTCGATCACGACCACTGGTGTTGATCCAGAAATCTCCTCAGTTGCCGGGCCACAGTTGGTGGTACCGGTCAGCAATGCCCGCTACGCTCTGAATGCGGCAAATGCACGTTGGGGCAGTCTTTTCGATGCCTTGTACGGGACCAATGTCATTGACCCGACAAAGGGACTGGAACCAGGCAAGACCTATAACCCGGCTCGTGGCGCTGCAGTCATCGCCTGGGCCTGTCAATTTCTCGATCAGGCTGTGCCGCTGCAGCAGGGCAGTCATGCCGACGTGATCGAATACAGCCTGAAGTCTGTGAGTCATGGCCTTGGGGTCACTGCTACGCTGGCAGATGGTGTGGTTACCGGCTTGGCAGATGCCTCGGTTTTTGCCGGTTACCTGGCAGAGAATGATGCTCCCCTGAGCAGAATATTGCTGTGTCACCATGGCCTGCATATCGAAATAACCATCGATCGGCAACATCCAGTGGGTCGAAATCACCCGGCCGGTATCTGTGATGTGGTGCTCGAAGCGGCGATGAGCACGATTGAAGATTGTGAGGATTCGGTGGCTGCGGTCGATGCCCAGGATAAGGTGCTGGTGTACCGCAACTGGTTGGGATTGATGAAAGGAGATCTCGAGGAGAGTTTTGTCAAAGACAGCAAACCACTGACACGTCGGCTCAACGCGGATCGGGAATACCTTGCCCCGGATGGCTCTGCCCTGATCCTGCACGGCCGCAGTCTGTTACTCAACCGCAATGTAGGTTTGTTGCTGATGACCGATGCGGTACTTGATCGGCATGGCAACGCCATCCCGGAAGGTTTTCTCGATGCTATGGTGACCAGTCTTTGTGCTTGTCATGACCTCAACGGCAAGGGTCGGTATCGCAACAGCCGAGCCGGTAGCATCTATATCGTTAAACCCAAGTTGCACGGACCCGCTGAGGCGGCATTTGCCAATACCTTGTTTGATCGGGTGGAGCTGGCCTTGGGATTGCCACCCAACACCATCAAGATCGGGGTGATGGATGAAGAGCGCCGGACTACTGTGAACCTCAAGGCGTGCATTCGCGCAGTCAAAGATCGGGTATTTTTCATCAACACCGGTTTTTTGGACCGAACCGGAGATGAAATCCACACCAGTATGGAAGCTGGTCCGATGCTGCACAAGGAGGCGATCAAGCTCGAGCCTTGGATTCGAGCCTACGAGGACTGGAATGTCGATACCGGGCTGGCCTGCGGTTTTCAGGGCAAGGCGCAGATTGGCAAAGGGATGTGGGCCATACCGGAGGCGATGCAACAGATGCTGGATAGCAAATCAGCCCATCCTCAGGCCGGTGCCAATACTGCCTGGGTGCCGTCGCCGACAGCGGCAACCTTGCATGCCATCCACTACCATCAGATTGATGTCAGCTCGCGTCAACAGCAACTTAGAGAACGGCCGGTCTGTTCTGTGGACCAGTTGTTGATGTTGCCATTGCAACGACAGCCCTGTTCCGACACTGAACTCTCCAGGGAACTGGACAATAACGTACAGGGGATACTGGGGTATGTGGTGCGTTGGATCGATCAAGGCATCGGTTGCTCGAAGGTACCCGATATCAACAATATCGGGCTTATGGAAGACCGGGCCACCTTGCGGATTTCCAGCCAACATATCGTCAACTGGTTGCATCAGGGCATCTGTGATCGTCAGCGGGTCAAACGAACGCTGAAGCGTATGGCTGCTGTGGTTGACCTGCAGAATGCAAACGACCCTAACTATCAGCCGATGGCCGTAGATTTTGAAGCCAGCCTGGCATTTCAGGCAGCCTGCGATCTGGTGTTCAATGGACGAGAACAGCCCAATGGTTACACCGAACTGATTCTGCATAAACGTCGTCGGCAGGCCAAAGCGCGCGAATCATGACGAAGGCATGAAACAAAAGCAACCAAGACAGCTGCTTCGTCAAGGTCATGATGTCTGAGCGAGTTATCCAGGATCCCCCCTCGCAAGAGGTGGTGATGAAGGCCCCCCAGGCATATATGTCACGGCTGCTCTGTTCCGCGGTCAAGAGTATGGCGTCTGATATTCATCTTCGAGTCCATAACCATCCTCTGTTACGTATTGATGGAGTGATCCGGCGTGCCAGCGAGTTTCAGGTGCTGTCAGATGCTGACCTGCGCATGCTGGCTAGAAATATGATGACGGACAAACACTGGGACAAGCTGGAAGAAGAATTGCAGGTTGATTTCTCGGTGGGTGTAGAAAGCCTGGGACGTCTGCGGGTTAATGCCTTCTATCAGCGTGGCAGTATCGCCATGGCGTTGCGACTGATTACGACCCGGATCCCACAACCGGAAGAGCTGCAGTTGCCGGGGGCTTTAACTGATTTGTCGCGACTGGAACGTGGGTTGATTATCATCACCGGGGGTACCGGGACCGGCAAATCGACCACCATCGCATCCCTGATCGATGACATCAATCATCATCTGAAAAAGCATATTATCACCATTGAAGATCCTATTGAGTATCTGTTTTCCGACCATCAATGCATTATTTCCCAGCGTGAATTAGGGATGGATGCGGCAAGTTTTTCTGCCGCCATGGCTGCTGCCCTGCGTCAGGACCCGGATGTGATTCTCCTCGGAGAAATGCGTGATCCAGTGACCATCGATACGGCATTAACCGCAGCGGAAACTGGCCACCTGGTTTTTTCAACGCTGCATGCACCGACTGCTGCGGATACTGTGACACGCCTGATTTCAAGTTTTCCTGCTGCGGCTCAACCCACCATCCGAGCTAAGTTGTCGCAGAATTTACGGGCGGTTGTGGCTCAACGGCTGCTACCAAAAGCCTCCGGCTCTGGTCGGGTTGTGGCCTGTGAAGTGATGTCCGTGACCGCACGAATCCGTGAGTTGATTCTGGATCCGCTTAAAGTCAAGGAAATTGCCGATGAGGTAAAAAAAGGGCAGACTATCGAAGGCATGTTGTCGTTTGATCAAGCGCTTTATGATCTGGTGCAAGGGGGTGAAATTACTGCTGATGTGGCTTTAGCCCATGCCAGCAGTGCGACGGATTTAAAACTGCAATTGGAAGGGTTTACGAATCAGTTTTGAATAAGCAGATTCCAGAAGGACAAATCGCCTATACTGGGCCGACAAGCATGATGGGCACTGTGTGCATCTGTGTCGGTATGGGTAGGTGATGCCGACTCGAATTTACAGCAGTCTGACCTGAGCCAGGAGAACCCGAATGAGTGATCGAAGACTGCAGGTATTTTCAGCAGTGGCCCGTTTATTGAGCTTTACCCGGGCTGCGGAGGTGCTGCATATGACCCAGCCGGCGGTAACTTTTCAGATTCGACAACTGGAAGAATATTTCAATACCCGCCTGTTTGACCGCACACATAATCGCATCAGTCTGACCGAGGTCGGTGAGAAGGTCTTCAGCTACTCTTCGCGCATCATTGGTCTGTACACCGAAATGGATAATGAGGTCAGAAAACTGACCAATGAGGTCGTCGGGCCATTGATTATCGGGGCCAGCACGACGATTGCCGAGTACGTGATTCCCAATCTGTTGGGAGAATTTCAGTCCAGATTCGATACCATTACACTGCGGCTGTTTGTCTCAAATTCTCTGGGCATCATCCATATGGTCGAGAATAATGAAGTGGATGTCGGTATTGTCGAGTCCCCGGTTGAAAATAAGAACCTGGTCACCAAAGTCTGCCGGCAGGATCAACTGGTGCTGATTTGTTCGCCCAAGCATCCGCTGGCCAGTCGCGAGACTATCACCGCCCATGATCTGGTCGAGTATCCTTTTATCGGCCGTGAAGAAGGCTCCGGAACCCGTGATGTTTTTCTGCAGTATTTGCAAGACTATGACATGGACTACAGCAATCTGAATATGACCATGGAATTTGGTAGTCCGGAATCTATCAAGAGCGCCGTGGCGGCGGGCTTGGGGATTTCAGTGATCTCCATTGCTACGCTGGACAAGGAATTGCAGATGGATACCCTGGCCCAGATCAGCTTGGCACCGCCGATCACCCGACCCTTTTCTATCATTTATCAACGCCAGAAGTTTCGGATTCGTGTAATTGAGGAGTTTCTCCAGTTTACCCAGGACCAGTGTGACCAAATGGAAGCCACAGGCCCGTGGACAGCGTGAATCAATCGGTAGCCGATCAGCTGCGGGCCTGCTGTCGCCGATTGCCTGCGCAACAGCAGCAACAATTACTTGATTTTGCTGAGTTCCTCTTGGCCCGTATCGAACCAGAAGTCTGTCGGGAAGTGAGCAAAACACCCCTGGATATTCCCCGACCGATTGAGGAAACGGTACTGCAATCGGTCAAACGATTGCGCGCGAGCTATCCCATGCTTGACGAAGCCACATTGCTGCAGCCGGTAGCTGCGTTGATGACCGCCTATGTCGTTAAAGGACGTGCTGCCTCCACTGTAGTTGATGATCTTGAGCAGTTGTTCAAGGACGGCTATAGCGACTGGCAGCAGGCTTGCGAAACCCACGATTAGTGGAGGCTGTGCAGATTGTCTGGAATGATGGACCGACCCCCGGGTAGACAGATCGTCCGAACCGTATTACTGACCACGGCAGCATTGATCGCATTTGCTGCCAACTCGGTATTGTCCAGATTGGCACTGGGTCAGCAGACTCTGGACGCAGCCAGCTTTACCGAAATTCGCTTGTTGTCAGGTGCAGCAATGCTGTATGTGCTCTCGTCGGTGCGTTGCAGACAACTGTCTGCTCCATCCGCTGGCAGCTGGTCAGCCACGTTGATGTTGTTCCTCTATGCGGTGACTTTTTCCTTTGCCTACAACTCACTGGATACCGGAACCGGCGCATTGATTCTATTTGCTGCCGTGCAGATCACCATGATACTGATCAGCCTGATGACTGGAAATCGCTTGCAGGTTCTGGAATGGCTGGGTGTGGTGCTGGCATTTTCAGGTTTTGTCTATCTGGTCTTGCCCGGGGTGGGGGCCCCATCATTGAATGGCTTTATTTTGATGACGGTGGCCGGTATCGCCTGGGGGGTCTACACTCTCAAGGGCAAGGGCTCTACACAACCGCTGTTGGAAACCACAGGTAATTTTATCCGTACCATCCCACTGCTTGCTGTGTTGGCGATCATCACCAGCGGCCAAGCCCACTATACCGTGGACGGTATTTTACTGGCTGTTCTTTCTGGTAGTATGGCCTCGGGGATTGGCTATGCGATATGGTATATGGCGTTGGGCAGACTCACTTCGACACTGGCAGCCGTTGTGCAGTTACTGGTGCCTGTGATTGCAGCATTGGGTGGCGTTATATGGATTGCTGAAGTCTTGAGTTTGCGTCTGCTGGTGTCGGGCGCATTAATCCTGGGTGGTATTTTGGCAGTCGTTTTCGCTAGGCACCGTTTTGCAGATACATAAAATACTTGCCGCTTCGGATACCAAGGTTAATGGTGTCAGACCATGGGATGTTCAGGTCCAAAATAACGACTATTGTCTGGAGAAGGGTTAATGGAGTCCACACGTACCCATTGGGATGCGATTTTCACGGCCACAATAGATAAAGAACTGGGCTGGTATGAGCATACTGTCGAGCCTACGATGCGCCTGTTGAGCAGGGTCCCCGGATGGCAGGCGTCGACGTTGTTTCTGCCCGGTGCCGGGACGTCATCATTGGTGGATACCTTGTACGCTAGCGGTTCCCATCTGGTGGTCAACGACATTAGCGCTCAGGCATTGCAGTTATTGCAATCAAGGTTGAAGGATGAAACACAGCGTATTGATTATCTTTGTCAGGATATCGCACGGCCGGTGACCGTCGCATTGCCTGCGGTGCAGATATGGGTCGACCGTGCAGTACTGCATTTTCTGACTGAACCGGTAGCAATTCGCGGCTATGTTCGCAATCTTCAGTCAATTTTGAGCGAGGACGGGTACGTACTCTTTGCCGAGTTTGCTCAGAGTGGAGCTCATCAATGTGCTGGATTGCCGGTGCATCGTTATTCGATCGATGCATTGTCGGCGCTGCTCGGTGAGGCATTCTCTCTGATGACTCATTTTGAGCATACGTATATTACCCCCGAGGGTGGTGAGCGACCTTATGTCTATGCTCTGTACCGAAGGGTTGACAAATAGCTTCGATGAAAAGGGCCAGTGCCTGCTCGGGGCATGATTATTCACGTAACAGCAAACAATTCCAGGAGATGATATGACCAAAGCGATACGTATCCATGAATTTGGCGGGCCGGAGCAACTGGTCTATGAGGATGTTGTTGTGCCGGCACCGGGTCCGGGAGAAGTACGGTTACGACAGACAGCCATAGGAATGAACTTTATTGATATCTATCATCGGACCGGTCTTTATCCACTGGAGCTGCCCTCGGTGATTGGTATGGAAGCAGCCGGGGTGGTCGAAGAGATTGGAGCGGGCGTCACAGAAGTACTGCCGGGTGATCGGGTCGCTTATGCCGGGATGCCGGTCGGAGCATACAGCCAGGAACGCTTGATTCCAGCGCATCGCCTGGTTGTGTTGCCGGAAGCAATAGCTGACCAGCAAGCTGCAGCCATGATGTTGCAGGGGATGACCGTGCGCTATTTGCTCCGCAAGGTCTATCGTCTTGCCGCAGGTGATACCCTGCTGGTGCATGCAGCAGCAGGTGGGGTGGGTTTGATCCTGTGTCAATGGGCCCGGGCTCTGGGCGCTACAGTGATCGGTACGGTTAGTTCAGACGCCAAGGCCGAATTAGCCCAGGCGCATGGTTGTACGTATCCGGTCATTTATCGTCATGAGGACTTTGTGCAACGAGTTAAAGAACTTACTGATGGAAAAGGGGTTCCAGTCGTTTATGATTCCATCGGCAAAGATACCTTTGAAGGTTCCCTGGATTGCCTGCAACCTACCGGGTTGATGGTCAGTTATGGCAATGCCTCCGGCCCGGTGCCGCCTTTCGATGCCGGGATTTTGGCGCAGAAAGGCTCGTTGTTTCTAACGCGACCCACGCTCATGACCTATACCGCCAAACGCCAGGATTTACTGGACAGTGCACAGGATCTGTTTGATCTGGTGTTGTCCGGTCAAGTCAAGATTGAAGTCATGCAGCGCTTTGAATTGTCCGCCGCAGCCACAGCACATGCCGAGCTGGCGGCGCGACGAACCACCGGTTCAAGCATTCTGTTGCCTTGAGGATGGGGAAACGGGTACTTCTCTGAGAGGCGGAGCGTGCTGCCTGCAGTCGTATGGATGGGCCGGTCCATGCACCTGCACCGGCAGGCATGTAGCCAGTGACCCCATGAGGATCTGAAATTACCGCTCAGTTAGCGGGTACGTGATTTGTATCAGCAACGCATCGAGCAGGGTGATGGTGATTTGGTGTATGCTGTATTGATCCACTTGCAGCAGTCGATCTTTATCCGCATCACAGAAAGGATAATTGTCCGGCGAGTGATTTTTACCGCAGGGAATGCAGTTTTGGTTTATCATACGTCTGCCTGATGAGTACATACAATCTACTTCTCACTGCCCGGCAGGGCGATGTGAGGTGCGTGCAGGTGTCTGACAGGCAAAGCCTGCGCAATTTTTGTCTAATTTTTGGAGAAAAACTATGCGATTTCGTGCTTTAACTGCAGCCGTCGCGCTGTCGGCAGTATTCCTGGCAGGCACAGTAGATGCCAAGCCTATCGTGATCAAGTTTTCACATGTGGTCGCGGAAAATACCCCCAAAGGCCAAATGGCTAACAAGTTCAAACAGCTGGTTGAAGAACGTCTTGCCGGCAAGGTAGCGGTCGAAGTATTTCCCAGTTCCCAGTTGTTCGGTGACAATAAAGTGCTCGAAGCCATGTTGCTTGGTGATGTACAGATAGCAGCACCTTCCCTCTCCAAATTCAAGCGCTATACCAAGAAACTGCAGCTCTTTGACCTGCCGTTTCTGTTCCAGGATATCGCCGCAGTTGAACGTTTTCAAGGAAGTGCAGCCGGACAAAAACTGCTGGATTCAGTCAAGAAAAAAGGCTTGGTGGGCCTGGGTTATCTGCACAATGGTATGAAGCAGTTGTCTGCCTCCAAACCGTTGCGGGTACCGGCCGACGCCAGTGGCCTGAAATTTCGCATCATGTCCTCCGATGTGCTGGCCGCACAGTTTGAAGCGGTCAATGCCAATCCGCTGAAAAAACCTTTCTCGGAAGTGTTTACCCTGCTGCAGACCAAGGCGATTGATGGTCAGGAAAACAGCTGGTCCAACATCTATTCCAAGAAGTTCTTTGAGGTCCAGCCTTACATCACCGAATCCAACCATGGTGATCTCGACTATCTGGTGGTGACTTCCAAAGCATTCTGGGATGGTTTGCCGGGTGACATTCGTGGCACGGTCAAAAAAGCATTGGAAGAAGCGATCGCATTTGGCAATCGCGTCGCCGCCAAAAAAGCCGTCAGCGATCGTCAGAAGATTATTGATTCTGGTCGCTCCGAGTTGCTCAGCCTTACTGCAGAGCAAAGAGCACTGTGGGTTGCCGCAATGAAACCGGTCTGGAAAAAGTTTGAAAACCAGATTGGCAAGGACCTGATTGATGCGGCCTACGCTTCAAATAAATAATCTACAGGGTATATAAGGTTCTTATCAGATAGTTTGGGTGGCTGCCCGAGAACAGGAGCTGATCAATTTGTTGCTTCTACAAAACCGGCACGTTCGCCACCCATGGCGGACGTCACGAGGGGAAGCCATCTGGAGGCCAGTTTTACGATCATTTGAGGCGAATAGTGGCACAGGGATGTGCCGTTTACGAGCCTAAGGATGGAATAGTTACTCGTATGTAACGAAAATGAGCGGGGAAATGGACCAAAAGGGCTTTTCCGCAGCAGGTTCTCTATTCTCGGGTAGTCTCCTATGGATTCCTTGGCCTGCCTGAAATCTTAACAGCAGTATCTTCTCCGCCAGAGGTGTGAACGATGCTACTAAAATTTCTTAGCCGCGCAGAAGAAAATATTATCGCTGCATTGATGGTGGCGATGACGCTGCTGGTTTTCATCGATGTGGTAATGCGTTTCGGCTGGGGCTCAGGGTTTCTCTGGTCTCAGGAACTGACACTTTATATTGCTGCCTGGTTTGTGTTATTTGGGATCAGCTATGGGCTGAAGGTTGGTGCCCATATCGGTGTTGATGCGCTGGTTAATCAATTTCCACCACGCCCGCGGCGTATTGTTTCCGGACTGGCCGTGATCTTGAGCCTGCTGTATTGCGGCTTGTTTTTGTACGGTTCCTGGATTTACCTGCAGAAAATTTACTCCATCGGTATCTCCGTTGAGGACATGCAGTTATTTGGCTGGCTGGCCGGGCTTTTTTCCGAGTCAGCGGCTGAGGTCGTAAAGCTTGATCTCGAAGACCCCTTAATCCCGCTCTGGTTCGCGCAGTCCATATTGCTGGTTGGTATGATCCTGTTTTCCATTCGCTTGCTTGATCTGCTAAGAAAAATTATTACCGGACAGTCTTCTGGCTTTCATCACGTGGATGAGGCTGAAGAAAGCATGCATCTGGTCGAGGAACTGACAGGTCAGAACTCGGAGTCAAAATCATGACCACGGCGACCCTGTTTGTCCTGCTGTTTTTCAGTATGTTCATCGGTATGCCCATTGCGTTGTCACTGGGCCTGGCCAGTATTTCAACTATTTTACTGTTTTCCGATGATTCACTGGCTTCGATTGCGCTCAAACTCTTCGAGTCCGTGTCGGAACATTATACTTTGTTGGCCATTCCCTTCTTTATTTTGTCGTCAGCATTTCTGTCGACCGGTGGTGTGGCCAAGCGCCTAATCGATTTTGCTGTTGCCGGGGTGGGCCATATCCGTGGTGGCATGGCCATGGCCTCGGTGATGGCCTGTATGCTATTCGCAGCCGTTTCCGGGTCCTCTCCGGCAACCGTCGCAGCCATCGGTTCCATCGTTATCGTGGGTATGGTGCGCTCGGGGTATCCAGAGTCATTTGCTGCCGGGGTCATCACCAATGCCGGAACCCTGGGTATTCTGATTCCGCCATCCATTGTGATGCTGGTCTATGCCGCCGCCACCGAGGTTTCGGCCGCCCGCATGTTCATGGCCGGGTTTATCCCGGGCCTGTTAATGGGGCTGATTCTGATGGTTGCGATTTATATTGCCGCCAGCATCAAAAAACTTCCGTCCCAACCTTGGGGCGGGTTCGGAAAGCTCGCCCGCACCGGATTTATTGCCTCCGGTGGTCTGATGCTGATCGTCATTGTGCTGGGTTCGATCTATGGGGGTATTGCCAGTCCCACCGAGGCTGCTGCTGTTTCTGCGGTCTATGCCTTTCTGGTCGCTGTTTTTGGTTACCGGGATATTGGCCCATTAAAGGGTGTGCCGTGGAAAAGGCCAGGTGACAGTCGGGCCACCAGTTTGTTACGAAACTTGTGGCAGTTTTTCTGGGTGATTGGCAAAAGCATTCGTGATCCAGAGGTCCGTAAGGTGATTATGGATGCCTCCAAGGTCAGCATCATGCTGTTATTCATTATCGCCAATGCCATGCTTTTTGCCCATGTACTGACTACGGAACGTATTCCTCATCAAATTGCTGAAACCATTATTCAGTGGGGCCTGCAGCCTTGGGCCTTTCTGGTGGTGGTCAACCTGCTGCTGCTGGCGGCGGGTAATTTTATGGAGCCTTCGGCCATTATCCTGATCATGGCGCCAATTTTGTATCCAATTGCCACCCGGCTGGGCATTGATCCCATTCACCTGGGTATTATCATGGTGGTGAATATGGAAATCGGTATGTTAACGCCACCGGTGGGACTGAATCTATTCGTCACAGCCGGGATTACCGGCCACACCATGGGTTGGGTGATCAAGGCAGCTGCTCCCTGGTTGGCCTTGTTGCTGGTGTTCCTGATGCTGATTACCTATATTCCGCAGATTTCCCTGTTCTTGCCGGAGTTGATCGATCAACTCAAGGGCTACAAATAACGCCACTTTTGGATTTTTTAACTTTCATAGAATGTGTGACTCATGAGCTTGCCACGTTACAAAACTATTCTCTATGCGACAGACCTGAGCGATGGAATGCCACCGGTATTTCGCCATGCCCTGAGTCTGGCCAAGGCCTTCGAGGCAAAAATTATTGTACTGCATGTGGTGGCCCCACTGGGGGCGACAGGCCGTGCTGTGGTTGAAACCTATATGCCGGATATGGTGGATCACATGCGCAGCGAAGGCATGAAAAAAGTGCTCAAGAATATGCGCCAGCGGTTACACGACTTCTGTGCTGATGAACTTGGAGATGAGCCAAAATGGTCCAAGTTGGTATCCAGAATTCTGGTAATCAGCGGCCATCCTGCCGAAGAAATTTGTCTGCATGCAGAAAAATACGATGTTGATCTGGTGCTGGTCGGGATCAATACAACGAGTGGATTTGCCCACAGCCTACTTGGTTCTACCGCTCGCAAACTGATGTCGATGACCGAGCGTCCGGTATTGGCAGTGCCACCTCCCAAAGAGTAAGATGCTGTATCGTGTTGTTTGAATAGCTTGCAACCGCCTGCTCAAGGCTGGTTGTGTTGGCAATACGGGATAACCGGCTGGCGGCCTGTTGTAGTGGGGGTTATTACCATCGGTAGAAGCAGAAGGGGTAGAAACAGAAGGGGCAATCGTGGCACAACCATCTTTCAAACAAAAACATCGTGGTCGTCGAGTTGAACCCATAGCCCGTGAGGAAGTGGCACAAGTACTCTTGGGCATGCCGCAGCGCCGGGATCTGCTGATTGAATACCTGCACCGGATTCAAGACCACTATCAGGCCCTGTCTGCAGCGCACCTATGTGCCTTGGCAGAAATGCTGGGACTCAGTCCCGTTGAGGTCTACGAAGTCGCCAGCTTTTATCATCATTTTGATGTCGTTAAAGAGAACGAATCGGCTCCGGCGGTGCTTACGGTACGGGTTTGTCGTTCGCTGACTTGCGAGATGTTTGCAGCAGCAGATCTGGAAGCCCGGCTGCGGCAGATCCTTGGTGCCCATATACGGGTGCAAAGTGTATCCTGCGTGGGTCGTTGTGAAACTGCGCCGGTAGCAGTGGTCGGGATGTGTCCGGTCTTGCAGGCAGATGCAGAGCAGGTCAAAGCAGTCGCTACTGCCGGATCCGTGCAGCCAACGGCTGAGGAAGCCACTGCACAAATTGACCTGGGGGTCTATCTAAAGGATGGTGGTTATACTCTGTATCAAAACTTTTGCACCGGCAAGTTGACCCTGGAAGAAATTCTGGCAAGTCTTGAACATGCCGGTCTGCGAGGCTTGGGTGGTGCCGGTTTCCCGGTGGCCAGCAAGTGGCAAATTGTCCGCCAGCAGAACACACCACGACTGATGGTGGTCAACATCGATGAAGGAGAGCCGGGCACCTTCAAGGATCGGGTCTTGTTGCAGCAGGACCCGCACCGGTTCCTTGAAGGCATGTTGATCGCCGCTCATGCGACGGCGGTGGATGCGGTGTATCTGTATTTACGAGATGAATACGCAGCTTGCCGAGCTTTGTTGGCCCGTGAACTGGCACGGTTACGGGAAGAAACTGATCTATTGGCTTTGCCCGTGTATCTGCGTCGTGGTGCCGGTGCCTATATCTGTGGTGAGGAGTCCGCTCTTATTGAATCACTCGAAGGCAAGCGTGGTGAACCGCGTCTGCGGCCACCGTACGTCGCTGAGAAGGGGTTATTCGGTCAGCCAACCCTGGTTCATAATCTGGAAACTCTGTATCAGCTGCGTGCTATTCTCGAAGATGGCGGGGCGTTGTTTGCCAGCAGTGGTCGCCGAGGGCGCAAGGGTTTGCGTTCCTTCTCGGTCAGTGGTCGGGTCAACAAGCCCGGCGTACATGTAGCTCCAGCCGGTATTTCCGTGCGCGAACTGATTGATGAGTACTGTGATGGTATGCTTCACGACCATGTATTTTATGGGTATTTTCCTGGAGGTGCCTCGGGTGGGATGCTGCCTGCTTCACTCGGAGACGTAGCGCTGGATTTCGACACCCTGCAGGAGTATGGCTGTTTTATCGGTTCAGCGGCCATTATCGTGCTGTCTGAACAGGATCGCGCTCGTGATTATGCCCTCAATGCCATGCGCTTTTTTGCCCATGAATCTTGTGGTCAGTGTACCCCCTGTCGCGAAGGTACGACTCGTGCAGTGGCACTGATGGAACAGGATCACTGGGATGTTCAGCAACTGCAACAACTCGGTCAACTCATGACCGATGCCTCGATCTGTGGTCTGGGCCAGGCTGCAGCCAATCCCATGCTCTGTGCTCTGAAGTATTTCCCCCAGGAGCTTGATCATGACAAGTCCTGAACTGCAGTCACAAACCGTCTGCTTTACCCTCGATGACCAGCAGGTCAGTGCCGGGCCAGAAGACTCCATTTTGCAGGTAGCACTGCGGCTCGGGGTGCAAATCCCACATCTGTGTTACCGTGAAGGTTTGCGTGCCGATGGCAACTGCCGGGTTTGCATGGTGGAGGTGAACGGGGAACGGGCACTGGCGGCGTCCTGTTGTCGTCGGCCTACTGCCGGCATGGTGGTGTCTACCAACAATCCCCGGGTTAAGTCGGTGCAGCGTGGTGTTCTGGAATTATTGCAGACTGACATGCCGGTACAACCCTATACTTTACACAATGAACTCGATGACTGGTGTGAGCGCTTGTCGGTCCAACGTAGCAGCACGGAAACTGTATTCGAATCGGTAGATGATCTTTCTCATCCGGGGATTGCGGTGCACCTGCAGGCGTGTATTCAGTGTAAACGCTGTTTGCAAGCCTGTCGGGAAGTACAGGTGAATGACGTAATCGGCTATGCCGGGCGTGGCAGTGAAGCCCGGATCGTGTTCGATTTTGATGACCCCATGGGTGACAGCAGCTGTGTCGGTTGTGGCGAGTGTGTGCAGGTTTGTCCGACCGGGGCCTTGGTGCCGGCCACTGCACGTTTCCTGGTGGCAGCCGAAAAAGAGGTAGCATCGATTTGCCCTTATTGTGGGGTTGGATGTTTGCTGACCTACCATGTTCGTGACCACAAAATTCTCCACATCAGTGGTCGCAAAGGTCCTGCTAATGCCGGACGCCTCTGCGTGAAGGGTCGTTTTGGTTTTGATTATGTCTCCAACAGACAGCGTTTGACCAAGCCGCTGATCCGCCGTGCTGACGCACCAAAAAGCACCGTGCTCATCGATCCGGCTCACCCCGAAGCGGTTTTTCGGGAAGCCACTTGGCAAGAGGCCCTGGACTTCGCGGCAACCGGCCTGAAAGCGATACTCGAGTGCGATGGTATTGATGCCCTGGCCGGTCTGGGTTCAGCCAAGGGCAGCTGTGAAGAGGCCTATCTGTTCCAGAAACTGGTGCGTTGCGGTTTTCATTCCAATCATGTCGATCATTGCACACGGCTTTGTCACGCTTCCTCGGTGGCGGCCTTGCTCGAGGGGATCGGTTCCGGTGCGGTGTCGAACCCGATGGCGGATGTGACCAAGGCCGATGTCATTCTCATCACCGGTGCCAATCCGACAGTGAACCATCCGGTGGGTGCCACCTGGATGAAAAATGCAATCAAAAATGGTACCGACCTGATTCTTTTAGATCCGCGTAAAACCGATTTGAGCCGTCATGCTCGCTGGCATTTGCAATTCAATCCGGCTTCGGATGTGGCCTTAGTCAATGCCATGATGCATGTCATTATCGAAGAAGATTTGATCGATGAGGCATTTATCACCGCTCATACCGAGGGCTTCGAGGCCTTGAAAGCCCATCTACAGGACTACAGTCCGGCCATGATGTCGCCCGTCTGCGGCATTGATGAACCGGTCATTCGTGAAGTCGCGCGAGCATATGCCACGGCTAATAATGCCATGATTCTTTGGGGCATGGGGGTGTCGCAGCATGTCCACGGTACCGACAATGCCCGTTGTCTGATTGCCTTGTGCATGATCACCGGACAAATCGGCCGTCCCGGCGCCGGTCTGCATCCCCTGCGTGGGCAGAACAACGTGCAGGGAGCCTCGGATGTGGGTCTGATCCCCATGGTTTTTCCTGATTACCAGCGCGTCGATAACCCGCTGGCCAGAGAGCGCTTTGAACGGTTGTGGCAGACCGAGCTTAATCCGAAGCCTGGATTGACCACGGTCGAGATCATGAATCATGCCCATGATGGTCAAATTAAGGGGCTTTACATCGTCGGTGAGAATCCTGCCATGTCCGATCCCGACAGCCAGCATACACGTGCCGCCCTGGCCAAGCTCGAACACCTGGTGGTACAAGATATCTTTCTCACCGAAACGGCAGGCTTTGCTGATGTTGTGCTTCCAGCCACTGCCTTCGCCGAGAAAACCGGCACCTTTATTAATTCTGACCGGACCGTGCAACTGGGCCGTCAGGCCATTGACCCGCCCGGTGATGCCAGACCTGACTTGTGGATTATCCAGCAACTGGCGCGTCATCTGGGGCTGGACTGGCCAACACAGCGTGTTGAGGATGTCTTTGATGAAATGCGTCAGTGTATGGATTCGATCGCCGGGATTACCTGGGATCGACTGCAACATGAGAGTGTGACCTATCCCTGCAAGCATGAAGGCGATACTGGCAGTCCGGTGCTGTTCCATGATGGCTTTCCCACCGCAAGCGGCAAGGCAAAATTATTCCTCTCAGCCATTGTGCCGCCGGCTGAATTGCCGGATCGGGACTACCCCTGGGTGCTGATCACTGGGCGTCAGCTCGAACATTGGCATACGGGCAGCATGACCCGTCGCTCCACGGTTCTCAATGAACTGGAACCGGAACCCTGGGTGGCAGTACATCCGACCGATCTGCAGAATCTGGGTATCCCCGATGGTGGATTATTACAGCTGACCACCCGGCGTGGCAGTATCACCCTGCATGCCCGCAGTGACGAATCCTCCATGACCGGTTCTGTATTTATGCCATTTTGTTACTACGAAGCCGCAGCCAATATTCTCACCAATCCTGCCCTGGATCCTGTCGCAAAAATTGCCGAGGTGAAATATTGTGCAGTCAATTTAACGGTGGGTAAGTGACCGGATATTTGCATTTCCGAGATAAGAAGACGTGGCTGATGTTCTCTACTCCGTAATAATAGTATCCCGAGCTCGACCACTTCCATTCAGGCTAATGAGGATTTGTCGACCCAGCAAGGTTTGCTGGAATGCTGAAAACAGTCGGTACTATGCAGGGAGTCAAGGCTTCTCTGGCATGGTTCGCCTGGCCCTGAAGTTTGTTCGCCACTCGTCCTCTGTGACCGGTTCTGGGGTGCCCTTCAGGCAACCCGACGGAGGGAGTTCGTGGCCAAAGCCTTAATCCGGTAGATTGGATTCACCCATGAGAAACTCATCTACAGCTTTGGCACAGCCCCGGCCTTCATGAATGGCCCAGACGATCAGCGACTGGCCACGGCGCATGTCCCCCGCAGCAAAGACCTTGGGAATGGAAGTTTTATACTGGCTGGTGTTGGCCGCGACATTGCCATGCGCATCCAGGGCGACGTCGAGGTCCTTTAACATGCCCTCATGTACTGGATGGACAAACCCCATGGCCAGCAGCACCAGGTCGGCCTTGAGTTCGAATTCGCTGCCAGGAATTTCTTTCATCTGCCATTGGCCCGCTGCATCTTGGTGCCATTGCAGGCGCGCGCACTGAATCGCCTTGACCTGGCCGTTGACTCCGGTAAAGGATTTTGTGGTGACTGCCCAGTCACGCGCACAGCCTTCCTCGTGGGATGATGTGGTCCGCATTTTTTGGGGCCATTCGGGCCAGGTCAGAGCCTTGTTTTCTTGTTCAGGTGGTTTGGGCAGGATCTCCAGTTGGGTTACTGAATGCGCCTTTTGCCGGTTGGCTGTGCCAATGCAGTCCGAACCGGTGTCGCCACCACCGATGACGATAACCTCCTTGCCTCGAGCTGAAATTCTCAGATCATCGGGTATCGATTCACCGGCAATGCGCCTGTTTTGTTGTGGCAGGTATTCCATCGCAAAATGAATGCCCTGTAAATCCCGCCCTGGAACGGGCAGGTCTCTGGCTTGCTCTGCGCCACCGGACAGGACCACGGCATCATATTGATCCAGCAGGATCGACGATTTCCGGTTGACTCCGACATGTACGTTGGTGCGAAAGACCACTCCTTCGGCACGCATTTGGGCAATGCGTCGGTCGATCAGATGTTTTTCCATTTTAAAATTTGGAATGCCATAGCGCATCAGGCCACCGATACGGTCATTTTTTTCGACCAGGGTAACTTTGTGACCAGCCCGTGCCAATTGTTGGGCACAGGCCATGCCAGCGGGTCCGGAGCCGACGATAACAACACGTTTGCCGGTTTTTTGTTCGGCAATTTCAGGTCTGATCCAGCCTTCCTGCCAGGCACGATCAACAATGGCACGTTCAATGTTCTTGATCGTTACCGGATTATCATCGATATTCAGGGTGCAGGCCGCCTCGCAGGGAGCCGGACAGATCCGGCCGGTAAACTCAGGAAAATTGTTTGTTGAGTGCAGAACATGCATGGCCTGATGCCATTTTTTTGCGTACACCAGATCATTCCAGTCTGGAATAATATTGTTAACCGGGCATCCATAATGGCAAAACGGAATGCCACAATCCATACAACGTGCACCTTGCTGGCTGAGTTGTTTGAAATTGAGTTGAACGGTAAATTCGCGAAAATCCTGCAGGCGATCCGCGATGGGCGTGTAGCTGGGTGTTTTGCGTGGAATTTCGAGGAATCCAGTTGGTTTACCCATTGTTCAGTTCCTCAGCAGTGAGATCCACAGTTTGTGCCACAGCCATTTGTTGCAAGGCCTTGTGGTACTCGATGGGCAGTACCTTGACAAATTGCACTACATAATAGGTCCAGTTGTCGAGTATTTCCTGGGCTTTTTCTGATCCTGTATAGTGGTGGTGTCGTTGGATGAGTTGATGCAAAATCAACTGGTCATCCTGATCTGCCTGGTGCTGGATGAGCAGACTGCCGGCAGCGGTTTCAATATCATCAAGATACTCACTGTCATCACCCGCGATAATCGATTTCAGTTCGACTTGTGTGGTGTTGCAGTACTGGTCAAAGCGTTCGTTCGGGTCAAGCACGTAGGCGATCCCACCGCTCATGCCGGCAGCGAAATTACGACCGGTATTGCCCAGTACGACCACGGTACCGCCGGTCATGTATTCGCAACCATGATCACCAACGCCTTCCACAACGGCGATAGCGCCGCTGTTGCGTACGGCAAATCGTTCGCCAGCCACACCCCGAAAGTAGCATTCTCCTTCGATGGCGCCATACAGCACGGTATTGCCAACGATGATATTTTCCTCAGGAACGATAGGTGAATCTGCCGGAGGGTAAATCATGATTCTGCCGCCAGACAATCCTTTGCCGACGTAATCGTTCGCATCTCCCTGCAATTCAAGGGTAATGCCATGTGCCAGCCAGGCGCCAAAGCTCTGTCCGGCGGTGCCGGTGAACTTGATATCAATGGTGTCGTCGGGCAGCCCCCCGTGACCGTAGCGGCTGGCGACTTCGCCGGAAAGCATAGCCCCTACGGTACGATCGGTATTATGGATGGCGGTTTTTATGCGAACCGGTTGCTGCCCGGTCAATGCGCCCTGGGCCTGACGGATCAATGAATGATCCAGAACAGCCCCAATGCCATGATCCTGCTTTTCGCATGCATGAATCGCAGTGCCTTCAGGCACCTGCGGTTGGTGGAGAAGGTGGCTGACATCGACACCATGAGCTTTCCAGTGATCGACGGCTTGGTGCGTGTTGAGACGATCCACTCTACCGATCATTGCGGAAAAAGTTGTGAAACCAAGCTTGGCCATCAGCTCACGAACCTCTTCGGCGACCATGGTGAAATAATTGACCAGATATTCCGGTTTGCCAGTGAAGCGTTTACGCAGTTCCTGATTTTGGGTGGCGACACCGACAGGGCAGGTATTGAGGTGACATTTTCGCATCATGATACAGCCACACACGACCAGCGCTGCGGTACCAAATCCAACTTCATCGGCACCGAGCAGGGCAGCAATAACCACATCCCGGCCGGTACGCATCTGGCCATCAGCGAGCAGGCGGGTGCGGCCTCGCAGTTGATTGAGTACCAGCGTCTGCTGCGTTTCCGCCAGGCCGAGTTCCCAGGGTGCGCCGGCATGCTTGATGCTGGTCAGTGGTGAAGCGCCGGTACCCCCATCGTGACCGGCGATGACGACATGATCCGCATGTGCCTTGACCACCCCGGCAGCGATGGTTCCGACGCCGATTTCCGAAACCAGCTTAACGCTGATATCGGCCTTGGGGTGGGTGTTCTTGAGGTCAAAGATCAGTTGTGCCAGATCTTCGATGGAGTAAATATCGTGATGCGGTGGAGGAGAAATCAAGCCGACGCCAGGAGTTGAATGCCGTACCCGTCCGATAATTTCGTTGACTTTGTGACCGGGCAGTTGCCCCCCTTCACCGGGCTTGGCACCTTGTGCGATCTTGATCTGAATTTCATCGGCATTTACCAGATATTCAGTGGTGACACCAAACCGCCCGGAAGCCACCTGTTTGATGGCCGAGCGCATGGAATCACCATTGGGCAGGGGCTTGAAGCGAGTGGCCTCTTCTCCACCCTCTCCGGTATTGGATTTGCCACCGAGTCGATTCATGGCAATGGCAATGGTGCTATGGGCTTCAAAGGAAATCGACCCAAATGACATGGCTCCGGTGGAGAAGCGTTTGACGATTTCAGAAGCGGGTTCCACGTCTTCAAGCGGGATGGCCTGCTGCGATGTCTGAATGCGAAACAGCCCCCGAAGCGTTAGCAGCTGTTCGTTCTGGGTATTGATTTGATCTGAGAAGCCACGAAAGGCTTCCGGGTCATTGGCGCGGCTCGCATGTTGCAGCAAGGATATGGTTTCCGGCGTCCAGTTGTGACGTTCACCCCGCAAGCGCCAGGCATAACCGCCGCCCGTGTCGAGAGTGTGACGATAAATCTGTTTGTTGCCATAGGCACGCTGATGACGCTCCATCACTTCACGCGAAATCTCTGCAATCCCCGCACCTTCAATCGGTGAGGGAGTCCCGGTGAAATATTGATCGATAAATTCTTTGCCCAGCCCGATGGCCTCGAATATCTGTGAACCACAGTAGGATTGATACGTCGAAATGCCCATTTTCGACATCACTTTAAGCAGCCCTTTATTGATTCCCCTGACGTAACGATTGATGGCTTCCTCTTCATCGATTCCTGTAGGCAGCAGCCCCCGCTGGTGCATGTCAGCAACGGTTTCGAACGCCAGATAGGGGTTGATCACTTCGGCCCCGTAGCCAGCCAGCAGGCAGAAATGATGGACTTCTCTGGCGCTGCCGGTTTCGACGACCAGTCCGGTTTCGGTGCGCAAACCATTGCGAATCAAATGATGGTGTACTGCAGATGTGCCCAGCAGTGAGGGGATCGGAACATGATCACGATCCACCTCCCGATCAGAAAGAATGATGATGTTGTACTGATCCCGTACTGCCCGCTCTGCCTGGATGCACAATGCCTGCAAAGCCGATTCCAGGCCGGTTGCTCCTTCAGTGGCAGGAAATGTCAGGCTTAAGGTGATGGTCCTGAAGCGATCATCCGTATGATCTGCTATGGCACGAATTTTTTCGAGGTCTTCGTTGCAGAGTATCGGTTGTTCTACTTCCAGACGCAGTTGTGGTCCGCTGGCCTGCAAATTGAGGAGATTGGGCCTGGGTCCGATAATAGAGATCAGGCTCATGACCAACTGTTCGCGAATGGGATCGATCGCCGGGTTGGTCACTTGGGCAAACAATTGCTTGAAATAGTGATTCAACGGCCTGGGACGATCTGAAAAAATGGCTAACGGTGTGTCGTTGCCCATGGAACCTGTGGGTTCCTGTCCATTGGCGGCCGTCGGCCCCATAAGAAATTTCAGGTCTTCCTGGGTATATCCGAAAGCTTGTTGTCGCTCCAGCATGGTGTCCTGATCCGGAGGCAGGGCCGCCACTTCAGCGGGCAGGTTTTCGATCCGAATTTGGCTTGCTGCCAGCCAGCTCTGATAAGGTCGGGCGTTAGCCAGTTCTGCCTTGAGTTCGGTGTCATCAATAATACGACCTTGCTCGAGATCAATAAGAAACATTTTTCCGGGCTGCAACCGCCATTTTTTGACAATACGTTGCTCCGGGACCGGCAAAACACCGACTTCGGAGGCCATGACCACCAGATTGTCGTCGGTTACAATGTAGCGGGCAGGCCGCAGGCCGTTACGATCCAGTGTGGCACCGATTTGTCTGCCATCCGTAAAAGCAACCCCGGCGGGGCCATCCCATGGTTCCATCAATGCGGCATGGTATTCATAAAAGGCGCGTCTTTTATCATCCATGAGGGCATTGTTCGCCCAGGCTTCCGGGATCATCAGCATCATCGCATGACCCAGGGAATAACCACCCATGACCAGTAATTCCAGAGCATTGTCAAAGCAGGCTGAATCAGATTTGCCCTCAACAATGAGTGGCCAGATGTCGTCCAGATCATCGCCCAGAACTTCGGATGACATGGAGTGTTTGCGGGCTGCCATCCAGTTGATATTGCCACGCAGGGTGTTGATTTCCCCGTTATGGGCAATCATGCGGAAGGGGTGGGCCAGTTCCCAGGCAGGAAATGTGTTGGTGGAAAAGCGCTGGTGCACTAAAGCCATTGCCGAGCTCAGGCGGGGATCTTGCAAATCAGGGTAGTAGGTACCGATCTGGTAGGACAGGAACATCCCCTTATAGACCAAAGTCCGGGTCGATAATGAAGCAATATAGAAGTTCGCCGGATCCTGCAATGCTAAGGCACGGACTCGGTTTTCCACCATTTTTCGGATTACGAAGAGCTTGCGTTCGAACGTAGTTTGGTCCCTGATTGTAGGACCGCGCGCAACAAATAACTGACGCATACTGGGTTCGCAGGAGATCACACTGTCCGGCAGTTCGGCACCATCGCGGTCTGTTGGAACCTCGCGCCACCCTAATAGTAGCAAGCCCTTCTCGATTATGGTTTGCTCAAGAACCTCGATACAACGCAGTTGATTTCCAGGATCTTGTGGCAGAGAAACCATCGCCACACCGTATGCGCCGGCCGACGGCAGATCAATCTTCAGTCCGGCACATTCCTGGCGCAGAAATTCATCCGGAATCTGAATCAATATCCCGGCCCCATCACCCGCAGCAGGATCGGCTCCTATAGCGCCACGATGGGTCAGGTGTTCGAGGATTTCAAGACCCTGTTGGACAATGCCATGGCTTTTGTGATTTTTGATATGAGCAACAAAACCTACACCACAGGCGTCGTGTTCATGCCGTGGATCATACAGGCCCTGGGCGGGTGGTTGAGCCAGTACAGGTTTTGCTGATTTCATAGAGCTACCTCGGGTGAATGGGTCACGTCAATCTTCAGGTTTTCGCTGGTTGCCTTGTTGATGCCAGGACCATCAACGGGTGATCGTTTCAGCCACCTGCTGGTCGGGCCTGATTACACCAACAACAACTGCCCCGGTGTGCTGTGCCCGGCATCGCCAGGCCTGAGACACCAGCTGCGGTTCACCGGATGCTATGCTCTGGATCCGGTGAGTCCCCTTGCTGACAAGCCCTGAGTGTTTTGGGTGATCGCGATATTGTCAGTACATTTGGGAGCGGTGAAGTATAAGTTGATCCGCTCTGGCACGCAAATTGATGGGTGCTTTGACCGTCTCTTCCCTTGGCTGTACGCTTTGTGACGGTGGCTTCGTCCCACTATCCCTGTGGTTCTGAACCCGGACAAAATTACCGCGAAATCTACTTCAGATTGCCGTTCATGGGGCAGCCGAGTTTTCAGGGCTTGCCGGGTCCGGGTAATCGGCCGGATGAACCCGGTCTATTTTGCAGGCAATGGTAAATTCTTTGTTGTCGGAATTTTGGGTGCAACGAACCACCCATACATGGGCCACTAATGGCGGTATGCTGCGTGATGAGGATTCGACGGCCACCGTTAACCTGGCCTTGGCAGCCAATTCGGATGTGGTAACAAAGGACATGCCGTTGCCACTGAGGTCGGTAATGTGTCCGTCATGGATGATCTCGCTGCCCAGCAACCGAAATTTCAATCTGGAATCCACACGCATACGAATAAAATCCCGTTTTTCGGCATATTGGTTTCTGAGCATACAGGGTTCCTCCAAATTCAAGCGTGTACTATATAACAGGTTGTTGAAAAAGTCCCAGGAGAGTGGGAGACAAGGTGAGCAGAAGCCAGGGACAGGTGGCAAACAAGTGCAGTACACAGTACCTGAGCGTTTTGAACCTGAACGTTTTGAGCCGGTTTGCCACACAGTCATTGTGCCCCATGACATTGTGCCCCATGAGGGTAGTCATAGACCGATAGCCAACAAATGCTAGGTTTGCTGTGCGTATCCCTCTTGCATGCAGTTCGATTTTCGAAAGCCTTCAGAAATATTGGCTCAAGCGTCCGCAGTAGCCAGAACAATCCCTTCCCAGGCCACTTCCGCCAGTTGTTCAATCTCCTGTTTGTTGATGGCATAGGGTGGCATGAAGTAGATCACATTGCCCAGGGGGCGGAGCAGGACCTCGCGCTTGAGCGCGTGTCGAAACACTTTCAGGCCTCTTCGCTGCTGCCAGGGGTAGGGTGTCCGGGTGGTTTTGTCCGCGACCATTTCCATGGCCAGAATCATCCCGGTCTGGCGCACTTCAGCGATGTGTGGATGTTCTGCAAAATGCGCAGTACTGACCTTCATATGGTGGGCCAGTTTGCGGTTGTTTTCCAGCACGGGTTCTTGCGAAAAAATATCCAGTGTTGCTAAAGCCGCACGGCAGGCCAGTGGGTTGGCGGTGTAGCTATGTGAGTGCAAAAAGGCTTTGAGGGTGGTGTAATCATCATAAAAGGACTGATAGACACTGTCTGTGGTCATGACCACAGACAGTGGTAGATAACCTCCGGTCAGTCCTTTGGATAAACACATGAAATCCGGTGTAATATGAGCCTGTTCACACGCGAACAAGGTACCGGTTCGCCCAAAACCCACGGCGATTTCATCTGCAATAAGGTGCACATGGTAGTGATCACAGGCTTGTCGCAGCAACTTCAGATAGACCGGATCATACATGCGCATTCCGCCAGCGCACTGCACCAGGGGTTCCACGATCACGGCACAAATCTGCTTGTGGTGTTGTGCCAGTATCCGTTCCATATCGGCAAACTGTCGGGACGCACAGGCCGCTTTCGTTTCTCCCTTTTCCCGAGCCCAGGCATCAGGAGAAGTGGCCGTGAAGGGCTGCAGCAGCAACGGTCCATAGGTTTCTTTGTAGAGGCTGACATCGCCCATGGCCAGGGCTCCCAGGGTTTCACCATGATAGCTGTTGGCAAGATTAACAAAGCGGGTCTTGCCGGTAACCCCCAGGTTTTTCCAGTAATGAAAGCTCATCTTGAGGGCGACTTCAACCGCTGACGAGCCATTGTCAGCATAAAAACAGCGACAAAGATTCCCCGGGCACAGTGCTGCAAGCCTTTCTGCCAGTTCAATGGCCGGTTCATGGCTGAAGCCGGCCAGAATGACATGCTCCAGCAACTGCAGTTGTTCCTGAATGGCCGCATTGATCCGTGGGTTGGCGTGTCCAAACAGGTTGACCCACCAGGAGCTGACCGCATCAAGGTAGCGGTTTCCGTCATAATCCTCCAGCCACACACCTTGGCCCCGGCGAATCGGAATGGGAGGGAAATCCTGATGATCCTTCATCTGGGTGCAGGGGTGCCAGAGGACCTTGAGATCACGGCGGGCGAGTTGTCGATTGTTCATGACTGAAAACCTTGGGTAGTGATGAATACCCGGCAGTGTACTCGCAGTAATTTCCTTGTGTCACGAGTCAACTTGACACACGTCAACCCTGGGCTATGATGCATTTGACAGTTCCGGGGTTTGCAGGTAACTTTCCCGGCTGTCTCATTCGATCCAACCAGCATTTTATACCTCCTTTTTTCTGATGAACTTAGCGGCCGGAAAAGCAACTCTTTTCGGGCGGGAACGTGAGCCTTGAAACCTACAAACGCCAATAATCCAGAATATTTCCATAAAGTTATCGATTGTCAGTTCGCTTGTCCGGCACATACCCCAGTTCCTGAATACATTCGACTGATCGCGGATGGCCGCTATTCACAAGCGTATATGATCAACTGGGTGTCCAATGTTTTTCCTGGCATTTTAGGGAGAACCTGTGATCGGCCCTGTGAGCCAGCCTGTCGGCGTGGCCGCATCGATGAAAAACCGGTGGCGATCTGCCGGCTCAAGCGCGTTGCAGCGGACCTTAAGGGTGAAGTCACTCCATTCATGCCTGCGGTCCCGGAACATAAGAATGGACGCAAGATCGCATTGATCGGTGCTGGGCCAGCCTCGTTGACCGTGGCTCGTGACTTGATGCCCCTCGGTTACAGTGTTGATTTGTATGATGATCAGGGCAAAGCCGGTGGCTTCATGCGCAGTCAGATTCCCTCGTTCCGCTTGCCTGAAAAAGTTCTGGATCAGGAACTGGCGTACATCCTTGACATGGGGGTAATGACCCATTTTCAGCACCGCATTGAGAGCATGAAATCCCTACTAGGCAAAGATTATGATGCCATCTTTGTCGGCACCGGGGCACCGCGTGGTCGTGATCTTTCGAAATTGCCGGGGCGCCAGGAGGCGGCTGCGAATATCCATATCGGCATCGACTGGCTGGCCAGTGTGGCTTTTGAGCATGTGACCCGGATTGGTCGTCGGGTTCTGATATTGGGTGGCGGCAATACGGCCATGGATTGCTGCCGGACGGCGCGTCGCCTCGGCGGTAAAGATGTCCGGGTGCTGGTGCGCAGCCCGCGTGCGGATATGAAAGCGTCTCCCTGGGAAATTGAAGATGCCGTGCACGAAGATATTCCGATTTATGAAAACCATGCACCGAAATCCTTTGTGATAAAAAAAGGCAAATTGGTCGGGATGTATTTCGACAAAATGGTTGCAAAATACGATGAACAGGGCCAGCGAAGCCTGCACTCTACCCAGGAAGAGCCCGTGTTCATGCCTTGTGATGATGTACTGATGGCACTGGGTCAGCTGAATGCTTTTCCCTGGATTGAGAAGGATTCGGGGATTGAATTCGATCAATGGGGCATGCCGGTCCTGAGTGAGCACACATTCCAGTCCTCGATTAAAAACGTGTTCTTCGGAGGTGACGCAGCTTTTGGCCCGAAAAACATCATCACCGCAGTCGCTCATGGCCATCAGGCAGCCATTTCAATCCACAATCTCTGTCAGGATGTCGATGTCGGTCTGCGGCCACCGCCTGAGGTGACCCTGATTGAGCAGGAAATGGGCTTTCATGAATGGATTTATGCCAGTCAGGTCAGCGATGATGAGCGCCATGCTGTGCCAATGATTGACAAGTCCAAGGCACTGCTTGATCGGCTGCTGGAAGTTGAACTGGGGTTCGACCCCGGATCCGGGTATGCCGAGGCCATGCGGTGCCTCAATTGCGATGTACAGACCATATTTTCTGCCACGCGTTGCATCGAATGTGATGCCTGTGCCGATATATGCCCAACAAATTGCATCAACTTTATTCCGAATGGCAAGGAATCAGAGCTGCGCAACCGGCTGTATTTTCCGGCGACGGACCTGACTCAGGATATTTTTGTCTCTGCCCCACTGCAAACCACGCGGGTTATGGTCAAGGATGAAAATCTCTGTTTGCACTGTGGGGTTTGTGCAGAACGCTGCCCAACTGCAGCCTGGGATATGCAGAAATTTTTGTACCACACCAGCCAAGTAGGTGCCGCATGGACAAAATAAGCGCAGTCAATGATTTTGTGATCCGTTTTGCGACGGTCAACGGCTCCGGCTCAGCCAGTGCCAACAATATGTTTGCTCGTGCCGTTATCCGTCATGGGGTGCCGGCCAGCCCGAAGAATATTTTTCCGTCAAATATCCAGGGGCTGCCGACCTGGTATGAAGTTCGGGTCAACGAGCATGGCTATCTGGGTCGTCGCGGTGGCGTCGACTTCATGGTGGCGGTGAATGGTCATACCCTGTTCGAGGATTATCAGCAGGTGTTGCCCGGTGGCTATTTTCTCTATGATGCGACCAAACGTCTGCCGCCAGAGTTTGACCGCGAGGATATTACCGAAATCGGCATTCCGCTGGCGCGTCTGTGCAATGAAGAATACCCCGATCCCCGGCAACGCCAGCTGTTCAAGAATATTGCCTATGTCGGCGCACTGGTCTATTTGCTGAAGATGGAGTTTTCGGTATTTACCGATTCGGTAAAGCAAAAATTCAAAAAAAAAATCAAGCTGATCGACCCTAATATCAAAGCCCTTGATCTTGGGTATTATTACGCTAAAGAACACTATCCGACAGCTTGCGAGATTGCCGTCGAGCGCCGGGATTGTGTCGGAGATTTTATTCTGCTGGATGGCAACAGTGCGGCCGGTCTCGGTGCCTTGTACGGTGGCGCTACTTTTGCCGGTTGGTATCCGATCACGCCTTCGACCTCGGTGGTCGATGCGTATGAAGCCTACAGCAATCGATACCGTCTGGAGGCCGATACCGGACGCAGGAAGTTCGCTGTGGTCCAGGCCGAGGATGAACTGGCCGCGATCGGCATGGTGATCGGCGCGGCCTGGAACGGCTCCCGGGCGTTTACCGCGACTTCCGGTCCAGGCATTTCCTTGATGAACGAATTCATCGGCCTGGCATATTTTGCAGAAATACCGGCGGTTATTGTCAACGTACAACGTGCGGGCCCGAGCACCGGCATGCCTACCCACACCCAGCAGGGGGATTTGTTGACCTGTGCCTATGCATCCCATGGTGATACCTGCCATCCCATGTTGTTTCCCTGCAATCCGCAAGAATGTTTTGATATGACCGCGACCGCGCTGGATCTGGCAGACCGCCTGCAGACGCCGGTGTTTGTGATGAGCGATCTTGATCTGGGGATGAATGACAATTTGAGCCCGCCGATGGTTTGGGATGAAAAACGGCGCTACGATCGTGGCAAAGTGCTGGATGCCAACGCTCTGGAAAACCGAAAAACTCGTTGGGGGCGTTACCTGGACGAAGACGGTGACGGGATTCCCTATCGTACCTATCCGGGGACCCATCCGACGCTGGGTTCCTATTTTACCCGCGGTTCTTCACATGATGAATACGCCCGGTATACCGAAAGCAGCGATGCCTATGATAGGGTGATGCAGCGTCTGTTGCTAAAGTGGGAGACCACAAAAACATTGGTCCCCGAGCCGCATCTACGCTCCCGGGATGCTGCAAGTGGCTACGGAGCCGTATTTTTTGGCACCAGCACACACTCTTCCTATGAGGCTCTGAGTGGGCTCAATGATCAAGGAGTCTCGATCAACAGCATGCGGATCCGCAGTTTTCCGTTTTCCCAGGAGGTCAAACAATTCATCGATCAGCATCAACTGGTGTTTGTCATTGAGCAAAACCGTGATGGCCAGATGCGAACCTTGTTGATTAATGAATGTGGTATTGTCCCGGCCAAGTTGATTTCGGTACTCAACATCGATGGGATGCCGATCACAGCCCGATTTATTTCCCAGCGTATCCGCAGCGTACTGACCAATAACAAGGTCACCGCCATCCCTACCGCCGCTAACCATACCACTGTAGTAGAGTGAGGTAGTTTTATGACTTTTGCACGCCCCAGTTTTCGCCATCCGGACCTGCCCAGGAATAAGATTGGCTTTACCCGTGTGGACTATGATGGAGCATTGTCGACTTTATGTGCCGGTTGCGGTCATGACTCGATTACCAGTGCCATTATTCAAGCCTGTTTCGAGTTGTCGTTAGCGCCACATCGGATTGCCAAGCTTTCTGGCATTGGTTGTTCGTCAAAAACACCGGCCTATTTTCTTGGCAACTCACATGGTTTCAATGCCGTTCATGGCAGGATGCCGGCGGTCGCCACCGGTGCAGTAATGGCCAATCGTGAGCTGACCTATATTGGCATCTCCGGTGACGGTGATACGGCCTCGATCGGGATGGGGCAATTCGTCCATGCGGTCCGACGAAATCTGGATATTACCTACATCACCATGAACAACGGGGTCTACGGCTTGACCAAGGGTCAGGATTCAGCGACTGCAGATCTCGGCTCTGCCAGCCGCAAGGGAATTCCCAATCCGTTTGCGCCCATTGATTTGTGTGCCAATGCCATTCAGCTCGGTGCCGGCTATGTAGGGCGCAGTTTTTCCGGTGACAAGGCACAGCTGGTGCCGATGCTCAAGGCGGCACTGGCGCACAAGGGTTTTTCCTTTGTGGATGTCATATCACCCTGCGTCACCTTCAACAACAGTGCTCGTTCAACCAAAAGCTATGCCTCGATGCGCGAGAACATGCGGGCGACCGAGATGTTCGATTTCGTCCCCGCTCGGGATGAAATTACCGTGACCTATGCCGAGGGTGACTTCACAAATGTCACCATGCACGATGGTTCGGTGATTCAGTTGCACAAGGGAGACGGCAATCTCAATGTCCAAAGCAGGCGCTCAGCACTGGCCGCCCTGGAAGATTATCGACATGATGGCAAGATTCTGACCGGGTTGCTGTACATCGATGCCGAGTCACAGGATTTGCACAAAATCCTCAACACTTCGCTAACCTCGCTCAATGCATTGAACGAACAAGAGCTCTGTCCTGGATCAGCCGTTTTGCAACAAATCAACCAGAGTCTGCGCTGAGTTTTCATCCTGTGCGGCCTGCCATGATGTCCACGGGTCAAGAACCAACAGGGGGTTGATCAACTTCATGCGTTTCGACCGGCTCGGCAGTCAAGTGGTCAAGCCATCGAGCAGTGGCCGGCTGGAATTCATCGACAAGCGCCAGGGCAGTGATGAGCGTTATCTCTCCTGCCATGGACAGGACCATAACCGCAAGAAGTATCCGTAATCTAACGCCAGGCAACTGTGTACGAAAGTCAGTAAGACGTTAACCGGACTTGCCCCGTGGCCTATCCATCAACCTGATTCGGGTGCTCGCGACAGTGGCAGGGTATGCCAGATTAGTGCAGATGCAGCACGATAATCGGATGTAACAAAACCGGCTCAACACGCCTGTATGCAGTTGTACGCCGTGCTTTATCGTGAAGTACTGTCCTGTCGCAACGCTCTTGAGACTCGTTCAATAGCCTGCTATGTTTTGACTTTGCACGACAGTCACAGCGATCACATGATAGACATCTTCCGCCGAGCAACCCCGGGACAGGTCATTGGCCTGCCGGTTCAAGCCCTGCAGCAACGGACCGATGGCTTTGGCTGCCGCCAGCCGTTCGACCAGTTTGTAGCCGATGTTGCCGGCGTCGAGGTTCGGAAAAACCAGTACATTCGCTTGCCCGTGAAGCGCTGAGTCGGCAATTTTTATATTGGCCACCGTATCGAGGAGTGCGGCATCAACCTGAACTTCACCGTCGACAGCCAATGTTGGGGCGAGTTGTTTAAGTCGCTGGGTGGCATGGATTACCCGGCTGACCCGATGGTGGTGGGCACTTGCGGAGGTGGAGAATGACAACATGGCGACCTTGGGTTCGGTCATGAGAAGCTGGCGACAGCTGTGGGCTGCGGCCAGGGCAATGTGTGCCAATTCCTCGTCATCGGGCTCTACCACCAGAGCACAGTCAGTAAAAATCAAGCTGCCTTTTCGGGCATGAAAGGGTTCGCAAAACAACATCAGGAAAAAGCTTGAAACCAGCTTGCTGTCTGGGTTGAGGCCGATGATCCGGAGCGCATTGCGGACCACGTCTGCGGTGGTGTGTGTGGCCCCGGCGATGACAGCATCGGCTGCGCCACTGTGCACCATCAAGTTGGCGAAGACCAGGGGCCGGCGTATTTGTTCCAGCGCTTGCAACGGGTTTATGCCCTTGCGACGACGCAGTTGGTGGTAGAGGTCGGCAAACGGTTCCAGCAGTTTCGAGGTGGACGGATCAATCAGCGCTATGCCATCGACCGATAATCCCAGCGACAATGCATGGTCGGAGATTTCGGTTGGATTGCCAAGCAGGGTGATCCTGGCCAGACCTTCGGCAGCCGCTCGCACTCCAGCCGTGAGAATACGCTCATCCGTGCCTTCAGGCAGAACGATATGCCGGGGATTTTTTTTTGCTTGCGCGAAGATTCGCTGCATTGTTTTCATGGATCAAGTTCGGGTGATGCGCCGCGCTGACGGCTGGGGTTGGCCGGTAACAGGGATTGCGCCGGAGGCCAATTCCGATATTGTAGCAACTGAAAACGGGTTCGTTTGTTATTACGGTATTTATCCAGCCGAACAATCATCGGCAGCGGATCGGTGGTCAACCATACATTGATGCGGTCCCCCGCTACACCCAGGCGTGTGGCACGCACCTGGACACAGGAAAATTTACCGGCCTGGACCTGTAGTTGGGCGTTTGAAATCTTGGTAACGGTATAGGTTTCTATGGTTTTTTCCGACAATATCGCCAGGCGTTTGCCCGGTTTCAGCGCAGTTGGGGGATTAAAGGCGATGCCGTATACCATGGCCATGGTGGTATAGAGGGGGCCTTGTGGAATAGCGACCGTTCGTTGATCAGGAAAGCGAATTTTTTGTTGATGCCAATCGATAAGGATTTTGGTGTCGGGGCCACGATAATCGGCGATATCAACTTGCTGAGGTATCAGACCCGACCGACTCCACTGAAAGGCAGTGGTCTCCTGTCGTTTGCTGTGTGAACTCAACGAAGCCAACAGATTCGGTTCTGTATGTGATATCACCCACCATTGCCGCGAACTTTTCTGCAGTCGATAGTGCACCCGACCCAGTGGCAGATTTTGATAACTCACGCTATAAACGAGCAGGCTTCCCGGAGCGGGTTCCTGGCCTGTAGCACCAGCAGCCGTGACGAGGAGCATCAGCAGTAACAGGGTATACGGCCCCAGGAGGTTGTCCGAGAATAGAGCGCCTACTACGGAAAAGCCCTTTTGGTTCACTTTCCCGCTTGTTTTCGTTACATACAAGTGACTATTCCATCCTTAGGTTCGTAAGCAGCACATCCATGTGCCACTGCTCGCCTCAAATGATCGAAAAACTGGCCGCAAAATGGCTTCCCCTGGTGACGACCGCCATGGATGG
>CAYQAP010000012.1:0-32838 GCA_964415515.1 uncultured Gammaproteobacteria bacterium
GGTACACCGGTGTTGGCGCGGCTAGCGCCTGCTGGCTGATGATCAGGGTCATTGCGACAATGAGTGTGGATACAGTGCTATGAATTGAGTGGATATTACGGGTTTGTACGCAACCAAAGAGTCCCTTGGGTTGTCGCTGGAGTTGTTTGCTCATTATCGTACCCTGCTGATTCGACGAGTGGTCCATTTTACTGTAATTATGGCGATAATTCCTTATTCTTGTCGAGCTGCTGGTCAAGGAATGTCAGGCGATGATAGAATGATCTGAACAAAATTGGAGCTTTTATTTCGAAGTGACCGCGATTATTGACATAACTGGGCGGTATAAAGGTATAAAGGCTCTCGTTTTTGGTGCCTCTGGGTTTATCGGTAGCTGGGTGACAAGAAGACTCACTGCCGAGGGGGCCGACCTTTATCTTGTGGTCAGGCCTGATTCCGCATTCAAAGAGGTATTCGAGACGTATTCCATCTTCGGTGAGGTCTTGAAGGCAGACCTTCATAACAGCGGAGCCGCGGCCAAAATAATATCGTTGGTTCGTCCGGATTTGGTATTCAACCTTGCAGGATATGGTGTGGACCGCTCCGAGACGGACGAAGCGGCTGCGCGGAGGATCAATGCAGAGCTCATTGCGGAGATAGCAGTCGCTGCGTCGGGTGTCGTCAGGGAGGGCTTGGACAGGACCAGGGTGGTCCATGTTGGTAGCGCCCTTGAGTACGGCGAAAGCAGAGGGAATTTCTCGGAAGACTCACTTGCCCATCCCACTACCCTCTATGGATCAACCAAGCTCGAAGGGACCCAGGCTCTCGCTCGTGTCTGTGAAGATACCGGGATGATTGGGATTACGGCTCGACTCTTTACGGTTTACGGGCCAGGTGAACACACCGGAAGGCTCCTGCCGTCACTCATTGATGCCGCTGGTGGAAGCTGCCCAGTCAAGCTTACTGCCGGACTCCAGAGCAGGGATTTTACCTATGTCGAAGATGTGGCCGAAGGTCTCTTGCGTCTTGGGCTCACCGGTCTGGTTCGGGGACAACGGGTAAACCTGGCAACAGGCAAGCTCACTACAGTGAGAGATTTTACCGAGCGGACCGCTCATGTTCTCACCATACCCTCTGAGAATTTGCTCTTTGGCACCATACCGGTGCGAGCCGAAGAGCAAAAGCATGCTCCGGTCACCGTGGAGAGACTTAGAACCCTCACGGGTTGGATACCTACCTGTGGTATCGAGGAAGGAGTGAGGAGGGCCGCAGAGTTTCTCGGTACCATCCAGAACGAAGAACTTTGTTCAGAGCCCAGACTTGGGTAACCCCGACACCCGTATGGGTGGTACCGCAGTTATGGTGCATTTTCATTTTCTGTAGTTGTTGTTCATAACCGCTTGGGTGTGCTGCCCTCTTTACACAAAGAGGACCTGGATATATTTTTGTAATCCACTACATGAACTTGATCGATTTGAAATAGGATTAAAAATATAAGACTGTTGCCGAAAACCTGATTGTACAGACCTATGAAATACCGTATTGGTTGCCTTTCGATGCGTCGTGGTAGCTCCTGTTTTCTTGCTCACTGAATTGCTCGCAATCCGCTGCGCGTTTATACTCCGGTGCCAGTGCAACATTCAGTGCACTTCTGGGGTTTTGGGTGGGATTATTCGTCATTTACGAATGGTTTTTGAAAAAGATAGTCAATAATTGGATGTCTGTTTCGGGTCGAAAAACTGCGAGCGGACGAATCATTGTTTTGTGAGGTAAATTGTGGAATTAACAGGAGCAGAAATTGTTGTCCGCTGTCTTGAGGAAGAGGGCACAGAGTTTATTTTCGGTTATCCGGGGGGCGCATCGCTGCATATCAACGATGCCTTGTACCGACAGGAAAAAATCAAGCATATCCTGGTACGCCACGAGCAGGCCGCCACCCACGCTGCTGATGGCTATGCGCGAGCCAGCGGACGCACTGGTGTGGTTCTCGTTACCTCTGGCCCCGGAGTGACCAATACCGTAACCGGCATCGCCACGGCCTATATGGATTCCATTCCCATGGTAGTTTTTTCTGCCCAGGTAGCGACTCAGTTGATCGGTGATGATGCTTTTCAGGAAGTCGATGCGGTGGGGATTACCCGGCCCTGCGTGAAGCATAATTTTCTGGTGACGGATGTCAGAGATCTGGCCCTTACCATTAAAAAAGCATTCTTTATTGCCGCCAGTGGGCGGCCGGGACCTGTATTGGTCGATCTACCCAAAGATATTACTGCGAATAAGTGCCCGTACGTATATCCAGACCAGATCAAGATTCGCTCCTATCAGCCGGTTCGACGGGGCCATCCCAAACAGGTGAAGCGTGCTGTCGATCTGTTGCTGCAAGCCAAAAGGCCGGTTATTTATACCGGTGGCGGAATTATCCTCAGTGATGCCAGTGAGGAGCTGACCGAACTGGTTGAGATGCTGAATTATCCCTGTACCAATACCTTAATGGGACTGGGTGGATTCCCGGCTTCCAAACCACAGTATATTGGTATGCTGGGTATGCACGGCACGTATGAGGCCAATATGGTTATGCACGAGTGTGATGTCATGCTGTGTGTGGGGGCGCGCTTTGATGATCGAATTACCGGGGATATTCATAAGTTTTCACCTCATGCCAAAATCATTCATATTGATATCGATCCTTCATCAATCAGCAAGAATGTGATTGCACATATCCCGGTTGTCGGGCCAGCCAAAGCCATTCTGGGAGACATGATCGGTTTTATCAAATCCAGTGATAAAAAGCCGGATACGGATGCGATGACCAGCTGGTGGCAGCAGATTGCCCAGTGGCGGGGCTTGAATTGCCTGGAATATGATCGCAATTCTGACAAAATCAAGCCGCAATCTGTCATCGAAATGCTCTGGCAGCAGACCGGGGGCGATGCCTATATCTGTTCGGATGTCGGTCAGCATCAGATGTGGGCTGCCCAGTACTATCATTTTGACAAGCCACGTCGCTGGATCAATTCCGGGGGGCTTGGGACCATGGGGTTTGGTTTGCCCTCGGCCATGGGTGTGCAACTGGCGCATCCGGATCAGCCGGTACTGTGTATCACCAGTGATGCCAGTATCATGATGTGCATACAGGAGCTTTCCACCTGTATGCAGTATCGTTTGCCCATTAAAATATTCAGTCTCAATAACCGGTATATGGGGATGGTGCGGCAGTGGCAGGAATTCTTCTATGATCGTCGCTATGCCAACTCCTACCTGGATGCCTTGCCGGATTTTGTCAAGCTGGCGGAAAGTTTTGGCCATATTGGCTTGCGGGTTGAGCAACCGGTCGATCTTGAGGGCGTCATCCAGGCGGCGCTTGCAGAAAAGGAACGGGCAGTGTTTGTGGATATCATTACCGACCAGACCGAGAATGTTTATCCGATGATTGCAGCCGGGTGTGGCCACCATGAAATGCAGTTGCGCCCTGTAGCCGAAGGCAAGGCTGTGGTCGGAAGGGAGATTGCCTGATGCGACATATCATTTCGATTTTGCTGGAAAATGAGGCCGGGGCGCTGTCACGTGTGGCAGGCCTGTTTTCGGCCCGTGGTTACAATATTGAGTCGCTGACTGTTGCCCCCACCGAAGACCCGAGCCTGTCCAGAATGACGCTGGTTACGCGAGGCTCAGACTCTGTGGTTGAGCAGATCACCAAGCAGTTGAACAAGCTGGTGGAAGTGGTGAAATTGGTTGACCTCACCGAAGGTCGGCATATTGAACGGGAACTGCTGTTAGTGAAAGTGGAAGCCACCACGGAGACCCGGGCCCAGATACGGGATCTGGCAGAAATTTTTCATGGCCGAATTGTCGATGTCGGTCAAACGACCTGTACCGTTGAATTAACCGGTATGGGAGACAAGCTTGATGCCTTTTTGCAAACATTGCGTACCACGACGATTGTCGAAGTGGTGCGTTCCGGTGTGTCTGGCATCGCCCGTGGCCGCAAGGCACTTCGTACCTGAACAAGTCAGTAACTAACCAGTAGGAGATTACAACATGAAAGTGTATTATGACAATGACGCCGATGTAAACATCATTAGCAATCGCAAGGTGGCGATCATCGGCTATGGCTCTCAGGGCCATGCCCATGCCAACAACCTGCGTGACAGCGGGGTCGACGTGGTGGTTGGCCTGCGTGAGGGTTCCTCCTCTGCTGACAAGGCCCGCACTGCCGGCCTTGCCGTGACCACGGTCGCGGATGCCGTCGCCCAAGCCGATGTGGTCATGATGTTGGTGCCGGATGAATTGCAGGCCAGTGTGTACAGCAATGAGGTTGAGCCCAATATCAAGCAAGGGGCTGCACTGGCCTTTGCACACGGTTTTAACATCCATTTTGGTTACATCAAGCCGCGCAGTGACCTGGATATTTTCATGTCGGCACCGAAAGGTCCCGGGCATTTGGTGCGCTCAACATTTAATAACGGTGGTGGCGTACCCTGTCTGATTGCAGTCAGTCAGGATGCTTCCGGTCAGGCCAAGCAGATTGCGCTGTCTTATACCTCTGCCATCGGTGGTGGCCGTGCAGGAATTATCGAGACGACGTTCAAAGATGAAACCGAGACCGATCTGTTCGGCGAGCAATCGGTACTGTGTGGAGGCACAACTGCCTTGGTGCAGGCCGCTTTCGAAACCTTGACTGAAGCCGGTTATCCCCCGGAAATGGCCTATTTTGAATGCATGCATGAGCTAAAACTGATTGTCGACCTGTTGTATGAAGGTGGCATCGCCAATATGCGCTATTCAATTTCCAATACTGCAGAATACGGGGATATGACCCGCGGACCACGTGTGGTCAATACCCAGACCAAGGCCGAGATGAAAAAGATTTTGGATGAAATCCAGTCCGGTCAATTCGCTCGCGAGTGGATGGAGGAAAATGGCGCTGGATGCCCAAATTTCTCTGGACTGCGGCAGCAGGCAGCCGCCCATCCCATCGAAGAAGTGGGGGCCCGTTTGCGGAACATGATGCCCTGGATCAAGGCTGGCCGAATTGTCGATAAGTCGGTCAACTGAGGTCATATCAGACCTCGACCGGAGTGCTGATTGACCGCTCTGGGCAATGCCTCGCAGCCTTTGCTGGCCCGGGAAGGCTGGGTCCATATCCTGATTGCAACGGTGCTGGCTGTTGCGGTGACGTGGCTGTGGGGGGCGCTATGGGCCGCCCCCTTGTGGTTGATCTGGGTCCTGGTGCTGCAGTTTTTCCGAGATCCGGTACGACATATCCCGGATGCCCCGGGGTTGGTATGCTCACCGGCTGATGGCAAGATCATTGTTCTGGGCTTGTCTGAAGACCCTTACCTGCACCGTCCAGCCTTACGGATGAGCGTGTTCATGAATATCTTTTCGGTGCACAGTAACCGCGCACCGTCAGCGGGTACGCTGCAACAACGCTGGTATCATGAGGGGCGTTTTTTCAATGCATCGCTGGACAAGGCCGCTCTGGAAAATGAACGGAATGCCTTGCATCTGGTCACGGAAGACGGGCATGATGTCACATTCGTACAAATAGCAGGTCTGATTGCACGACGGATTTTGTGCTACGTTGAACCCGGCGCACAAATGCAGCGGGGTCAGCGTTATGGGTTTATCCGTTTTGGCTCTCGAGTTGATCTGTACCTGCCAACGGACAGCAAGCCACAAGTTCACCTGGGCCAGCATGTTACCGCGGGTGAAACTGTTCTGGCCCACCTGCCTGACCGGACCTGATAATATCGTTTTGAGTTGAATGCATGATCGAAGAATCTGAAACAGCCGGCAAGCCGCCGCGCAAAGGGATTTATATCCTGCCCAATCTGTTTACCACCAGCAGCCTGTTTGCGGGTTTTTATGCCATCGTTCAAGCCAGCATGGGTGGTTATGAAAATGCAGCCATTGCCATCTTCATCTCCATGATTATGGATGGTCTGGATGGGCGGGTTGCCCGCATGACCAATACCACCAGTGATTTTGGTGCGGAATTTGACAGCCTGGCCGATATGGTTTGCTTTGGTCTGACCCCTGCGCTGGTCATGTATGACTGGGCCCTGTCTGCATTTGGCAAACCTGGGTGGCTGGTGGCCTTCTTGTATGTCGCTGCCACCGCCTTGCGGCTGGCGCGTTTCAATACCCAGGCCAGTCATGACAAACATTATTTTCAGGGCCTGGCTTGTCCTGCGGCGGCCGCGGTACTGGCAGCCACCGTTTGGGTCTTTGATGCACCGGAAGCCAGATCTCATTCGCTGGCAGTTTTTTCGCTGGTCTTGACCCTGATGGCGGCTGCGGCCATGGTCAGCAACATTCGCTACCGCAGCTTCAAGGACTTCGATCTGAAAGGTCGAGTGCCGTTTGTGGCGCTGTTGGCCCTGGTGGTGATCTTTGTTACTATTTCCTTTGATCCACCGAAAGTGCTGTTTGTCGGATTTATCGGGTACTTGCTCTCCGGGCCAGCGGTGGCACTGTGGCGAAAACGCAACCGGACAGCACGGATTCAGGCTCGGGCACAGGCAGCAAAGGCCCGGTCAGTTGATGAAGAAGCGGCAACCGATGATGTACAAAACGATACTTGAACTTAGGCTAATACCACAACCAAACGGATGGGATGACTTATGGCAGTTACACGGATCTGGAAGAGTGTTGCAAAAATTTCGGTTATCGGCCTGGTGGCCAGTCTGCTGGCTTTGCCGGTACAGGCCGGTAGTACGCCAGCAATCGATGAGGCTGTATTGGCCTCGACCGTACGAGCAGAGATTCAGAAAATGCTCAGCCAAGGGGAATTTGATCAAGCGATTCAGAAGGCAATTACCGACTATGTGGCCAAGCAAAGAGCCGCAGCTGAGGCCCGTCGGCGCAATTCCCAGACTTCCAAAATCAAGAATGTTCGCCCGGTTGACTTCAAGGTTGATCATCTTTATGGCAACCAGGATGCGGTGATTACAGCTGTTGAATATTCGGATTTCGAATGCCCGTTCTGCAAGCGTTTTCACCTCACAATGAAGCAGTTTGTTGCCAACAACAAAGGCAAAGTGAACTGGGTGTATCGCAATTTTCCACTGTCATTTCATAATCCTGGAGCCACAAAAGAAGCCGAGGCCGCCGAGTGTGTTGCCTTGGTCGCCGGTAATGAGGCCTATTGGAAATACAACAATACCATTTTCGATCGCACCACTTCCAATGGCACCGGGTTCCCGGTTGCCAATCTGCTGCCTTTGGCCAAGGAGATTGGTGTGGATGAAAAAGCTTATCGTGCCTGTATGGACGGTGGCAAAACCAAGCAACGGGTATTGGATGATCTGAACAATGGCGTTGCTTCCGGCATTAACGGTACGCCGGGCTCAATCCTGATCAACCACTCCACGGGAAAAATGGCTATCGCCGCAGGGGCCTTGCCGCTGCAGAATATGCAGGCACTGGTTGACCAGTTGCTGTCGACGAAATAGTATTTCAACCAAAGCAGGACGCATGCCGGGCTATTGGCTATTTTCGACCGTTTGTTGTAACAGTGACAACAGCAAGGATCTGTTGGCTGCTGACTGACCGGACTGAAGTTCATGTACTGGCGTTTTACTGAAGCCGGTATCTGCCAAGACCTGTTTGATTTCAAGGGCCGCCAGGTGCTTGTAGGGTGAGATATACAATTCACCAAAACGCAGGCGCAGAACAGCGAGCAAGGGGATTTTGAGATTCTGCGCCTGTCGCAGTGCCTGAATATGGCTTTCATGAATACCATTCATGGCGTCAACGGCCAGAATAATGGCCAGAGGACGCTGTTTGCTCGACTTGAGATGCCCAAGAATGGTTTTGTTATCGGCGTATTCGAGCAGCTGAAAGCGATATGCTCCCGTGCTTAAAACAAGATCCCCACGGTTGCGGTCGCCCACTCCTGATTCCGGTTGCAGATAGCGACGCAGGCTCAAGGGAGCATCAGCCCCGGTCAGACCAATAATCAGAATTTTCTGAACTGAAGGCACTGAGCAATTGCCAAGAAAAAGCGTGAGAATAATAACCATTGTACACAGCAGTGTTGGCTTGATATTCCGGAAGCGGTTATGAGCAGAAGAATCCATGGCAGAAACCTCTGACTGGCCAGTCATTCGACCTGTCATCTGCGCCAGTGTTTGCCGATTATTTGTCTTGGACATGGGGTCCACTATACACTCAAAAAGACTGCCTTTTGACCCTACAGGCCATCGGTGAATTTTTTAATGCAACCAGAGGCAAGGGACTCGCTTCCATGGATCAGGTCATTGCCATCACAGGTGTCTGGCAACAGATTTTTACCGTCGTCCCGGCTGATCAGGGCACATTTAACGAAGCCGTTGACGATGTACGCGATCATAATATTTCATTTTGGGATGCCATGTTGTGGGCAAATGCAAAACAGGCAGGATGTGCCTATGTACTTTCCGAAGGCATGCAGCATGGCCGTCGCTTGGGCGGTGTTCAGATGATCAATCCATTTGCGAAAGATGCAAAGCCGGTTATCGAGCTATTGCTAGGATAGATTACTTTATGGCAATATTTGACTGGTTAGAACACCACGCTTTGCATGCTTTTCCTGAATCGTTGTGTGGATGGCTGCAATCAACTGATGATAAGCTTACTGCGCTATAGGTGCCAATATTCCTGGATGTTACCAGGCCATCGCCGTAGCCTGTTGCCAGTCTTGTTGCCAGTTTTCCGGGATACTGGCAGCATGCAGCAGACAACCGCTCTCAATTGCCGGGTAGAGTTCACCGTAGTGTTTGATTTGTGAACCACTAACTCGCTGGTTGATGTGCGAGGGGGTTAATTGTTCGAGGCGCTCCAGGCCGACAGCAGCAATCAGTTCCAGTAGATTTTCGATCATTGAGGCCTGATATTTTGCCACCCGGTCGGCTTTGTCATCGATATCCAGCATTTTGAAGCGCTGTGGGTCCTGGGTTGCGACTCCGCTCGGGCAAGTATCCTGGTTGCAGTGCCGGGACTGAATACAGCCCAGCGCAAACATCATCGCCCGGGCGACATTGATCGTGTCCGCGCCCAGTGCCAGCAGACGCAGCATATGAAAGGCGGAAAAGACTTTGCCGGAGGCGATCACGCGGATCTGGTCACGCAATCCCACACCGCGCAGCGCGCTGTCAACAAACACCAGGCCTTCTCGCAGGGGGGTGCCGACCGAGTTGGTGAATTCGACCGGTGCAGCACCGGTACCACCCTCGGCACCGTCAATGGTAATGAAATCTGTGGTGATACCGGTTTCCAGCATGGCTTTGCAGATGGCCAAAAATTCTGACTTGTTGCCGATACATAGTTTAAAACCTACCGGTTTACCACCGCTGAGTTCACGCAATTTGGCTACGAACTGTAGCAGGCCGACCGGGGTTGAAAAGGCGCTGTGGGCCGGAGGTGAGATCACGTCGTGACCCATCGGCACATGCCGGATCGTAGCAATCTCCTGGGTCAGTTTGACGGCCGGGAGGATCCCGCCATGGCCTGGTTTAGCGCCTTGAGAGAGTTTTATCTCAATCATTTTGACCGCATCTTTGTTGGCATTTTCAGCAAAAAGATCCGGATCAAAGCCACCATCGCAATTGCGGCAACCGAAGTAGCCGGTACCAATTTGCCAGATGAGATCGCCGCCGTATTGTTGGTGATAGGGGCTTAGCCCACCTTCACCGGTATTGTGGGCAAAGCCACCCATTTTTGCGCCCTTGTTCAGGGCCAGGATGGCGTGACTGCTGAGGGCGCCGAAACTCATGGCAGAGATATTGAGTGGAGAAGCCGCGTAGGCTTTCTTCCCGTGACCGAAGTAAATGCGAGGTTGCTGATCGCCAACAGGTTTGGGGGCTAGTGAATGGTTGATCCATTCATAGCCGTCGCGGTAAATATCAAACAGGGTGCCGAAGGGCCGGGTGTCACGTACCCCTTTGGCGCGTTGGTAGACCAGTGAACGGAATTCCCGACTGACCGGTATGCCGTTGGTATCGGATTCAACAAAATATTGCTGGATTTCCGGGCGAAAGGATTCGAAGATATAACGCAGATGCGCAACCACGGGGTAAATCCGCAGCAGGGTGTGTTTGCGCTGCAGCAGGTCATAGACACCCAGACCGATGAGAGAAAAAACCGGCACCAGCAGCCAGAGCGCTCCGGACCAGACCAGCGACAGCAGCAGAATCAGTACCGGGGCAGCAATCGAATAGTAGATAAATTGTTTGCGGGCAATCATGATTTTCATTTATTAAAGGATGGTGAAACCCCGCCACAACCATCTGGCGGTAGCTGTCAGGAGCATTGACTTCGACCGGACAACAGCGTAGTGGTTCCGAATCTCGGGGGTAGTATAACGAATAGTCTGACTCTCTTGTCCGCTGAGGGGGCAACGACTTATCCGCGGGTTGTTGGGGTTATTGCTGGGTGGTTGGTGAAGCTCGCAGAACGTTGCCGGTACTGTAAATCAGCAGGCCGGACCAGATCAGACTAAAAACGATGGCATGGGTACGGGTGAAGGCTTCGGAATAGACAAAGACCGCCACCAACATGCTCAGGCTGGGGGCCAGATATTGCAGAAAACCGATCATCGACAAGGGTAAACGCCTGGCGGCACCGGCAAATGCCAGCAGCGGGATGCAGGTGATCAGACCACAGCTGGCCAGGAGCAATTGCTGATCCATGGCTCGACCGAAGAAGTTCTCGTCGCCGGGACCCTGTTGTAGCAATAAATACACCAATGCCGGGGCCAACAGGAAACCGGTTTCCAAAAACAGGCCATGCAGGGCGCCGGTATGGAGGCGTTTTTTGACCAGGCCATAGAAACCGAATAACAGGGCCAGGGTTAGGGAGATCCAGGGTAGACGGCCCAGACCGAAGGCCAGATAGGCCGTTCCGGCGGCGGCCAGTCCGATGGCGATTTTCTCAAAGCCACGCAGGCGTTCACCGAGAAAGATGACCCCCAATAAGATACTGATCAACGGGGTGATAAAGTACCCGAGGCTGGTTTCCAGTATTCTACCCTGATTGACGGCCCAGACGAAAATCAGCCAGTTGGCAGCGATCAGCAGGCTGTTCAGCACCAGCCACCACAAATTGGTTCCCAGCGAGGCAAACTGGCGAACAATCTGCCAACCTTCCTTGTACAGCAACAACAGTGTCAAAACCACGACCGACCAGATAATACGGTGGGCGATAATGGTGGGGGCATCGGCAAAGGCCAGTTGCTTGAAGAAGATCGGGACCAGGCCCCAGAAGCTGTAGGCCAACAGAGCGTAACCCAAACCCAGGTTGTGGTGCCTGCCTGGAGAGGCCACAGAGGGGAGGGGAGTTGGTGGAGGATTCATTGGGCGACCCGGTGGCAAAAGGCGAGCTATTCTACTACATCGATCCACTGCACAGCATGCGCCGAGAGCAGTTGCTCCGTATCCGGAAACCAGATTTCGGTGGGTCGGGCCTGAAAGATTCTGGCAACAAAATCTGCGGAAAAGCCACGGGATAAAAAGAACTTTCGGTCGCGCTCCTGCTCCTGTACGGGGTCAACATTTAGAATACGCCGTGTTTGTTCCAGGTGGTATTGATGAAAGCCCAGCTGCGCACCCGGTGCCAGGCTGCGGGTTGTACCGGCCGCAAACACCAGAGTACAGGCCGAGCTGCATTCACCGGTGGCGTAGGTGGTCAGGCCGTACTCGATTACGGCTTTGGCGATCCCCCGCGCCTCGTAGATATTGCCCCCCTGGCTGGTGATCTGCAGTTTTTGTATGGTCTTGTTGTTACGCAGCAAAGTCCGCACCCGACGGGTTGCCCCCAATGCAATCAGGCCGGAGAAGGATAGGCTGCGCCTATCTGGTGAAAGTTGCAAAACGTATTGTGCGGCATGTTCACGATCCATGCGCTGCAGATAATCGGCGGCTGCTGGTGGCGGCAAAGTGGAATGATACGCCACCATATACTGCGGCAAGGTCAGAATGACTGCCATCATGGCGACGATTTGGGCGCCCAGTGCTGGAGCCCGAAAGCCACTGAGCAGGAAATAGCGTTCTGCTGCGCGCAATACCCCGACCACTTGCCAGATCAGTAACATGATGTGTGCGAGCAGCACATACCCAACAAGCACAGCGACCGATGCCTGCGGGGGGGAGAAAAAGGGTTGTATGAGGCTCGCCAGGACCCGCAACACCACCAGATTGACCAGCACACTGACCCATAGTGACAACTGGCCTTGCCAGTGTCTGCGCAGATAGTGACCGATGAATTCGGGGGACATAATACCTATTTCACCCCTCACCTTTGTGCAATCGTTGAATGCAGCATGGAACAAATCAGGCATTTTCGCAAGTTGGATGATTCTGCACGATATTGGCGATAGGCTCAGGGTATGATATTTTCAGACCCATTAAAATCAGCCGAGGCGATGGATAGTGTCTTCGTCTATGCGTTGGTTCCCCACGATAGTTTACAGGAAAATGTGGAGCGACAGGCTCGCAAGTATGCCGAGAAGATACATGCCACCGTTTAACATTCGATAGTGCTGAAGAAACAGGGACTTACTGCGGATGAGAGCGGCCAGGGCATTCAAGCAACTACCGAGAAGCTTGTACGTGAAACTGACAGAGATATGTGGGAGATTGATCGAACCATCTTACATTATAGAGTGTACCGAGGATCTAGCCGAAAGTCATTCCAGTGCAAATTGATGCACGATACGTGCAAAAAGGTAGCTGCCATGAGATAATATTGCTTGCAAAAACAAGCCGAATTACCGATCAGGTCGATCATCCTACGCCGTTACGTTGTTACCACCTTTCGTGTTTATGATAATCGGGGTTGCAGGCTCAGTTGCGGACGTAGCGCAGATGATATAGCTACTATAGGAGCAGGCGAATGGGGTACAATTCGGTGCGCTGATCGAAGGTGGGTACATTGTGACTACTACCGTACTGACGCGAAGCTGTGCGGCAACATTTCTAAAGCACTACAGCAGTCAGCTTGTCGCTCAAATCGTAGTCCACCCGCAGACCAAGGCCAACGAGTTTCATACGCTGTGCGAAATTTCAAAACTGTTACTTTTGTGTTAAAAGACTTTTTTTTCAGCCTGCAACGGCGCTGGGTAGTCTTGGTCCATGATGGTTTGATGATTGCTGCAGCCTGGTATATTGCCTACTGGTTTCGCTACAACTTATACCCTATTCCGGAGATCTTTATGCACCAGGCGGCTGCACTGCTGCCGCTGGTGGTTGGTGTGCACCTGCTGATGTTGTTGTTCTTCGGTGTGCACCGTGGACTGTGGCGCTTTATTTCCCTGGCTGATCTGGTGCGTTTGCTGCAATCGGTGGTTGTGGGCACGGTGCTGGTTTCGTTGATCCTGCTGTTCGTTTATCGTTTGCAATATGTACCGCGATCCATTCTGGTGTTGCATGGTATTTTTCTGGGGCTGCTATTGGGGTTGCCACGCGTTTTATACCGATTGGTCAAAGATCATCATATTGCCAGTCGAGACCAGAAAAAAGTGTTGGTCGTCGGTGCCGGGCAAGCGGGTGAAATGTTGGTTCGAGATATGTTGCGAGCTTCCCCGCGTCAATATGAACCCATGGCTTTTGTTGATGATGACCCCCAGAAACTGGGCAAGGAAATTCATTGCATTCGGGTGATGGGAGGCGCGTCGATGATTGCCGAACTAACTGCACGGTGGGAAATCGATCTGGTAATGATCGCTATGCCCAGTGCCACATCTGTGCAGATGCAGCGTATTGTCGGCTTGTGTAATCATTGTGGGGTGGTCTTTCGAACCCTGCCACTGTTGCAGGAAATTGTCAGTGGTAAAGCGACTTCTAGTGATATCCGCGAGGTAAGAATCGAGGATTTGCTAGGTCGTGAGCAAGTGCAGTTGGACTGGTCTGCAATTTGTGAAGGCTTGGCACATAAACGTATCCTGGTGACCGGTGGTGGTGGTTCGATCGGCAGCGAATTGTGTCGTCAATTGGCTCGACTGGAGCCCGAGGAGCTGGTGATTGTTGACAGCAGTGAATACAACTTGTACCGGATTGAATATGAACTTTGTCAACACCAGTCCATGCCATGCCACGTTCACTTGTTTGATATCAATGACGCCACCGCTTTGCAGCAACTGTTTAGCAGCCACCCTCCACAAGTGGTGTTCCATGCTGCGGCCTATAAACACGTTCCGTTGCTGGAACACCAGGTACGACAAGCGGTGAGAAATAATGTTCTCGGGACGTGTGCGGTGGCTGACCTGGCGAAACGGTATCACGCAGAAACCTTTGTATTGATCTCTTCGGACAAGGCGGTGCAACCCTCGAGCGTGATGGGCAAGACCAAGCGAGCCGCGGAACTCTATTTGCAAACCCAGGTGCAGCAATCAACAACCCGGTTTCTTACGGTTCGTTTTGGCAATGTTCTGGGTTCAGCCGGGAGTGTCGTGCCTTTGTTTGCCCGCCAGATCAAACAAGGCGGACCGGTCACAGTGACCCATCCCGACGTAGAACGCTATTTTATGACAATACGCGAGGCTTGCCAGTTGATCCTGCAGGTCAGTACCATGGGTGAAGGGGGAGAGGTCTTTGTTCTGGAAATGGGCGATCCGGTCAATGTCCTTTATCTGGCCCGACAGATGATCCGTTTGTCGGGGAAAGTCCCTGATAAAGACATCAATATTGTCTTTACCGGCCTGCGTGAAGGAGAAAAAATGACAGAAACCTTGTTCCAGGATAATGAGTTTCTGAACAAGACCGAGAACGAAAAAATCTATCGGGCTCGCTCTCAAGAGGCCAATCACCAGTTGATCAAGGATCGTCTGGATCAATTGATTGTGGCTTATCATAATACTCCGGAACTATTGACCGGGTTGCTCGATCAACTGGTCTCTGGAATGGATGTAGTGGATGCCGGGCTTGGCTCTGATCTGCGGGTGAGGAAGCATGGCTGAAATCGCAGTGATCGGTGGCAGTGGCCTGTATAAATTGCCTGATCTTGAAGTTTCCGGGCGGGAAGTGGTGCGGACCCCGTTCGGAGACCCATCTACAGCAATATTGCGTGGGGTCCTGGCGGGTCAGGAGGTCGTTTTTCTACCTCGCCATGGTTATGGGCATACCATTGCCCCGCACAATATCAATTATCGAGCCAATATCTGGGCTTTGCATGAACTGGGTGTTCGCACCATCTTTGCGGTCAATGCGGTTGGTGGTATCCGCCAGGATCTTGCTACCGAGCATTTGGTTGTTCCCGATCAGATTCTTGATTACACCTACAATCGCAGCCATACTTTTTTCGATTCAGGTCCTGATTCACCACCGGTACATATTGATTTCAGTGAACCCTACAGTGCACGGGTGCGACAAGCTTATTTGCAGGGTGCCAGCGAGGTGGGTATCAAAGTACACAATGGGGGTGCCTATGCGGCAACCCAGGGCCCCCGGTTCGAGACCCGGGCTGAAATCAATCGTCTGGAACGTGATGGTGCGGATATCGTGGGTATGACCGGCATGCCAGAGGCCGCGTTGGCCCGGGAAATCAGTATTGATTACGCGACCTTGAGTGCGGTGATCAATCCTGCTGCAGGTCGTGGTAATGGCCCTATTGAAGTCGCTGAACTTGAGATTGTGCTGCAACGTTGTGTCGGTCGAGTCAAAAAAGTGCTTGTTGCGGCAATTCTGTCACTGTCCAGTTGATTTTGAAGTGCTATCGGTGGTGGCATCGGTAGTGACAGGTGGTGGGTTTTTTGGACGCTCGAAATTTTCTGCCCGGTCTACCCGAATCAGTAGCCCCATGCCGGGGTGGTCGAAGTAGTTGAGTTCCCCAAGCTTGATGCGACGTTTTTCACGGATACAAAAGCGCACATTCCGGGGAACATCGAGTGTCTCTGCAACCCCTGCACTGGTCTTAGCAGAAGGTGAGCCGGGTACTCGCACAGTACGGCAGATATCAACCGATAAGTAAAGAAAATTTCCCAGAATATAGGTTTGGATTCCACGTTCAGGTGTTGTGATTGATGGTGGTGTATCAGGTGATGGGGGGGCGGGTGCCGCTGATGTTTGCGTCGGACTGGAGATTATTGAGACCATGGGTGACGCGGCTTTTCGCAAAGGAGGTAGCTCCCAGGCAGCAAGTTGTTGCACCCGGTAGCCGGGCTTGGATTGTAGTTTTTTGTTTGCACCAAGCAGGGTTTTTGCTGCTACGCGGATAAAGGGCCGATCTGCAGCATCCGCTGTGGCTTGTTTTGTCGGGGAAATCTCTCGACGCAGCAGGTTCGGCTCGAGTTGCCAGAAGTTGATGGGTGCATCAGGCCAGGCTTCATCGCCATTTTCTTGTGCATGCAATGGCTGAAAAAAAAGCAGTGCTTCCACATGATAGCCCCCGGCAGCCATGGCCACCTGGCCACAGTTCAGCAGGAGTATCACAGCAAGAGCGAGGCATAGACGAAAGTTCATGGGGGCGAAGGCCTGTGCGAATTTCAGTGTGGTACAGTTGTTGCGAAAACGGGTCTAAAGGCGAACGATACAGGTCATTCTACCACTGCTGAGCCGAAGGAGACAGGGCTCCAGAGGTTACTCAGAATAGCCCAGATAAGCACGCTGAATCGCTTCATTCGAGAGCAGATTCTGGCTGGTATCGGCCAACACGATTTGACCCGTCTCAAGTACGTAGCCCCGGTCAGCGATTTTCAGTGCCGCACGGGCATTCTGTTCCACCAGCATGACCGTCACACCCTGTTGATTCAAGGTGCGTATAATGTCGAAAATCTCTTCTACCAGCAGCGGTGCCAGCCCCATGGATGGTTCATCGAGCAGCAATAATTCCGGTTTGCCCACCAAGGCCCGGCCAATGACGAGCATCTGTTGCTGGCCACCGGACAAATTGCCAGCGGCAGATTTGCGTCGTTCACTGAGAATGGGGAACAAGCTGTACACCCGTTCCAGTTCAGCCTTTATCCAGACCTTGTCCTTGCGTTGCACATAGCCGCCTAGCAGCAGGTTATCTTCCACACTCAAGGGCGCAAATACCTGCCGCCCTTCAGGAACATGGCAGATGCCCGCTTTCACGATTCGGTGGGGGGGCCATTTGGTGATTTCCTGATCGTGCAGGTAGATCCTGCCACTACTGGCGTTGAGTAAATTTGAAATCGTGTGCAGCAGGGTCGTTTTGCCGGCACCATTGGCACCGACAAGGGCCACGAGTTCTCCACTTTTAACTTCAAGTGAAATATCAAATAGTGCCTGAATGGGTCCGTAGTGACTACTGAGATTTTCTATCTTCAGTAATGTTTTCATCTCAGCCGCCATCCACTTCACCTCCGCCAAGGTACGCTTTGATGACACTGGTGTCGCTTTGTATCTGCGCGGGGGTGCCCTCGGCCAAACACTTGCCAAAATTAAGTACCATGACCCGGTCGGATACTTGCATTACCAGCCCCATATTGTGCTCAACCAGCAATACGGTGGTTCCAGCATCACAGATACGCCGGATCAATACACGCATTTGGGCTGTTTCGGTATCGTTGAGTCCCGCAGCCGGCTCATCCATCATCAATAATTGAGGCTGGGTCGCCAATGCACGGGCAATCTCCAGACGTTTCAGCAAGCCGTAGGGCAGCTCGGAGGCCTGTGTGTCGGCTACTTTTTCCAGTCCACAAAATTGCAATGCTTCGCGGGCCCATGCTTCGGCCTGTTGTTCTTCCTGTGCCACCGTTGGCAGTCTTAAGGCAGCTTGCCAAAGTTGCGAATGGGTCCGCAGATGACAGCCAACCATGACATTATCCAACACACTCATATTAAAAAAGATTTGTAGATTCTGAAAAGTTCGAGAAACCCCCATGGCTGCGATTCGGTAGGGTTTATGACCGGTGATCTGCTGTTCCTGGAAATAGATCTGTCCAGTATCGGCTTGATAAATTCCTGAAAGCAGGTTGAACAGTGTGGTTTTGCCTGCCCCGTTCGGCCCGATGACGGAATAGACTTGGTGTGCCTCAACAGTAAAATCAAGATCGGCAATGGCGCGGACTCCACCAAATGCTTTGCTCAGTGCTTCGATGTACAAAAGCGCCATTTGCTTTAGCCTTGTCCTGATAGTTTTTGATGCGGTTGTTTTCGATGTCGTAGCCGTAGTAGCAGGTTTTGAATGCCAAACAACAGCCCTTGGGGCAGGAAAATCATCACCAGCATCAAAATAGCCCCAAATATCATTACTTCATAGTCTTCAAACACCACCAGCATAGCGGGCAAAAAGGTGAGAATGATGGCCCCAAGTATGGCCCCATAATTTGAGCCCATGCTCCCCAGTACCACCATAGTGACCAATTGCAGGGAGAAAAAGAAACCAAAAGAATCGGGGCTGATGAAGGATTGTTGATGAGCAAACAAACTGCCGGCCAAAGCTGCTATCAGTGCGGCGAGCACAAAAACACCGGATTTTGTGGCCGTGGTATCGATCCCCATCATTTCAGCAGCCACTTTAGAGCCATGCAGTGCCCGCAGAGCCCGCCCACTGCGGGAACTGATAATATTCAAGGCCAGCCACAAGACCAGCAGCAAAATTACCGCAATCACGAAATACCAGCGCAAGTCTGAGTTTACTTCCCAGCCAAATATCGACAATGGCGGGATACTCCCCAAACCATCTGGTCCGCCGGTAAAATCATCTTCCTGAATCAGGAAAATATGTACGATAACCCCCAAGCCAAGCGTCGCCATGGCCAGATAATGACCTTTAAGGCGCAGGATGGGTCGGGCGATGAGAAAAGCGACTGTCGAGGTAATGACCATACCCGCGAGTAAGGCAGGCCAGGGGTTCCATCCATATCGAGTGGTCAGAATCGCCGAAACATAGGCGCCGATTCCAAAGAATGCGGCATGGCCCAGAGATATTTGACCGGCGTAACCCATGAGAAGATTGAGACTGATCGCCAGAATCGCATTCAGTCCGGCGGTTACTCCAATGACAGTCACATAGTAATTATTCTGAAAAACCAGAGGCAGGATCAACAGGGTGAGGGCAAGCAGGAAAAATGGCTTGAGTCTTTTCATACCCGATCTGTTGCCGCTTTGCCAAAAAGGCCACTGGGGCGCAGAAACAAAACCAGTAGCAATATCAAAAAGCCAATGGCATCTTTGTAGCCGGAGGAGATTAAGCCGGCCGACAGGGACTCAATCAATCCCAGCAGCAAGCCCCCTGCGACAGCACCCATGGGATTGCCCATTCCCCCAAGCACAGCAGCGGAGAACCCTTTCAGTCCCAGCATGATGCCGGCATCGTATGAAGTAAAAGTGATCGGGGCAATCAATATACCCGCCATCGCTCCGAGAAAGGCTGACAACCCATACGCAATCAACATCATTACATCGACAGGTATGCCCGCAAGATGCGCCGCCATGCGATTGCAGGAACAAGCCAGAATGGCCTTGCCATACGTTGTATGATTGAAAAAAATGTGTACCCCGAACACCATGATCAAGGTGCCACCGATAATCCATAAATTTTGTGGTAACAATGTGGACTGCCCGAGATGAATCGGGGTGTCCCCGGAAATGGGCGGTATGGAAAAGATATCCTTGCCCCAGACCAGCAACACCACACCACGCAGAAAAATGGAAGCCCCGATGGTGATGATAATGGTCGTTATGACCGAGGCATTGCGGGCCGGTGCGATGGCAAATCGCTGTAACAACAAGCCGACAAAAATCGTGATGAGTACCGCAAGGAGCACAGCCAGCCACATAGGCAGGCCATAATTCGCTGTCAAGGCGACCGTAGCCATCGCCCCGATCATCACAAACTCGCCCTGGGCAAAATTGACCACATCAGAAGCATTGTAGATGATCGAAAAACCCAATGCTACCAGAGCATAGGTTGCTCCAACCGTGATACCTGTCAGCAGAAATTGCAGAATCTGATCAGCCATACACGTACATCTCCCTCACCGGACGATAGGTGCCAGTGCATCGTAATGCACAGCAGGAAGCTTGGGTTGTGGTGACACGGTCGAAGGGTACTTTCGTAACCGTCGACCGTGTGGGGTGTCGCGTTACTTGACGATAGTCCAGTTGCTGTTCTTGATTTCCAGCATTCTGAAGGCATCAAGGCCCAGACCAAGATGGTCTTTTGGACTCATATTGAAGACGCCACCTGTGCCGGTGAAATTGCTGGTTTTCTCAATTTCATCACGGACTTTTGCCTTGTCAGTGGAATTGGCGCGATCGATCGCCTGCAGTGCAATCATCAGACCATCATACGCATGGCCACCGAAGGTGGATACCGGGCCGAATTTGGCTTCAAATTTTTTCTTGTAGGCCAATAGCACGGCTTTTTGTGGGTTGGAGTCAGCCAGTTGTTCGGCGACCAACAGCGCAGAAGCCGGCAAACGAACCCCTTCTGCTGCAGCACCTGAGAGCTTGATATATTTCTTCGAAGCCACACCATGAGACTCATACAGCGGTACTTTGATACCCAGCTGACGGATGTTTTTGGTCACAATTGCGGGCCCCGAGCCGAAGCCAAAGTTCAAGATAGCCTGGGCATCGGTGTCACGAATCTTGGTCAATTGAGCTGTCATATCGGTATCTTTGCGGCCATAGGACTCATCGGCCACGATTTTGATCCCGTAGTTACCCGCCAGCGCCAAACTCTGGGCCCGACCCGACTTGCCGAAACCTCCATTGCCGCTGATCAGCGCCACCCGGGTGATGCCACGTTTTTTCATGTCCTCATAGATCTTCGATGCTGCCATGCGGTCCGTGTGGGGCATCTTGAAGGTCCACTTTTGTACAGGATCAATGATTTTCACTGAACCGGCGAGGGAGATGAAGGGAATCTGATTCTTTTTTACGATCGGCATGACCGACAATGTCGAGCCGGAAGTCGAACCACCGACGATCACATCAACTTGATCTTTCTTGATCAGGCGTTTGGAAAAATTTACCGCTTCTTTGGCTTTGCCACCGGTGTCGTAGTGGAATAATTCAATTTTGCGGCCATCTACACCGCCCTTAGCATTCACCTCATCAACATACATCTGCATGGTTTTTAATTCAGGGTCACCGAGAAATGAGGCAGGGCCAGTGACCGCCAGAAAAGTACCAATCTTGATCGGGTTTGCTGCCATCGACTGGCTGGCGGAAACTGCCAGCAGACTGCCTACGGCAACAGTAATAATCTTTTTCTTCATGTCAGTAGCACTCCTCAATAGTGTGTTGTTTGTGTAGTGGCGAAGAAGCTGCCAAACCTGATACCTGCCTGGTTACGGCGGCGAGCACTGCGCTAGGCACCAGAGCATGGCAAGGAATTGCAGTGCATCGGCACAATCACAATGACCCGGATTCTACCCAAGCAATTTCCGGATCGACCAAGCTCCAAGGTGGTAGCAGCAGGTTAAACAGCATCCATTTATACGACCGATCATAAGGAAATTGTGAGGACCGGTCAAGCCTATTCACTCCCTTGCAACAAGCATGGAATAGTTCATTTCACCCGCGTGGTTGGAATGTGCTCTGGGATAAAGGGGGCGACAGGCTCCCCTCATTACGAATGATCGGGTCAGCGGCAATGGCCTGTATTCTTTGTGAGCCGTTGTCTTTTGCCAGTCGTTTGCGGTAAAGTCTGGCCACTCGGGCGAGTGGGACAAACCATTCAATCGGTACCATTTCGGCAGTTTTGTGATTGACGCAACAGTATCGGGAGGGCGTATGCGAGCTTGTTTGCTATTCAAACGTATCTTTCTAACGGGTACCGTGGTGAGTTTGCTCGCCGGCTGTGCGAGCAATCCGGTGACCGGCGAAAATGAGTTAATGTTGATTTCGGAAGAAACCGAACTGCAGTTGGGGCAGGAAAATTACCAGCCATCCCGACAAATGCAGGGCGGGGATTATGTGGCCGACCCTAAGGTCGTCGCCTATATTCAGGAAATAGGTCGCAAGCTGGTCGCGGTTGCGGATCGCAAACTGCCTTATGAATTTAACGTAATCAATGATTCCGAAATTAACGCCTGGATGTTGCCTGGCGGTAAAATGGGGATCAACCGTGGTCTGTTACTGAAAATGGATAATGAAGCGGAACTGGCTGCGGTAATGGGGCATGAGATGACCCATGCAGCGGCCAAACATGGGGCCAAGCATCTTCAGCAGGCCATATTGCTGCAAGGTGCGGTCATTGCCGCTTCGGTAGCCATTGACGCCTCGACGGACAATCAGGGTGAGCAAACTGCTGGTGTGATCGGTGCGCAAGTGGTGAGCGCATTGTTGCAATCCAAGTTTGGCCGAGATGATGAAAGAGAGGCCGATCACTATGGCATGGTGTATATGGCACGTGCGGGTTATGACCCTCGGGCCGCGGTCACCGTACAGGAAATGCTGCTTCGCGAAGCAAAGGGGAATCCGAGTAATCTGCTAACCCGCCTGCTCTCTGATCACCCACCTTCTGAAGAACGTGTCGCCGCTAACAAAGCTTTTGTTCAGCAACTCCCGGCAGGCGGGGAAATCGGATACAAGGCCTATCATCGGCGTCTGGCGGGTTTGTTCAAGGCGGCTCCTGCCTATGCGGCCTACGACAAGGGAAAGCAAGCGCTGCAGGATAAAGAGTACAAAAAAGCATTGCAGTTGGCCAATCAGGCCATCTCAATTGAGCCCAATGAAGCCCTGTTCCATGTCTTGAAAGGCAGTGCGCTGGAACAAAATCATAAAAAAAATGCCGCAATAACCCAGTATCAAAAAGCAGCTGCCCTCAATCCGGGTTATTTTGCCCCCCATCTGAAACTTGGGTTGCTCCTCGATTCAGTTGGCAAGCGCCAGCAGGCACAGCAGGCCCTGAAAAAGAGTGTGAAATTGCTCAAAACAGCATCGGCTCTGTTTGTCCTCGGTCGCTATGCCAAAGACCATGGCGATGTGCAACTCGCTAAACAGTACTTCGAGCAGGCCGCTCAAGGTGGTGGAACCGCCGGAACCGCCGCCTATGCCGATTTGTTGCGGGTCGACTTGCCGGTGAATGCCAGCAATTATATTGCTTCTAAAATGGTAGTAAATGACAGTGGGCAGCTGGATTTTGTGGTCAAGAACAACACGCCTTTCCCGATAGGCAATATTATTCTGGAACTGCGCGAAGGCACAAATCGTAAACGTATTCCGTTGCAAGGTGTGGTCAACGGCAATACCCAGGATATCTACCCCACCGGAGTCGCGGTCACCCAGCAGGATGTCAATAATGCCAGTGTCAGGGCTGTAAGTGCTACATTGCAGGAATAGTGTAGAGGAGTGTGATTTCCTGGTGATTCACCATCTAATATGGTGCAGGAATCCGCAGCACAATTGGGCCTAGACCGCCAGCATATCGGCAAGGTACTGCATTATCTGGAAGAGATGGAGTTGGTGTTGCAAGATTAGATAGCCAGCAGATCATAGAAACCCAGCAGATCATAGAAACAATGGGGGGCAGTACATCGCGTTCCAGCAGCCAGACCTGTCACTTGGGAGCAGGGTTTCCTTGGCAGAAAAAATAATCATACAGCCCGATAATTCCACCTAAAGGCTCTGTTCGCCCGCTTCTTGAGGGGTGAGTGCCACAATTTGCAGGGCGTGAATTTCTGTTCTCAGCATGTCTCCGAGAGCGGCATACACGGCTCGGTGACGTTGCAACTGTGGCTGGCCTGCAAATTGACTGCTGACCAGTTTGAGGACGAAATGACCACCGCCACTTTTGGCACCGGCATGACCGGCATGCCGCTTGCTTTGGTCTTCAATTACCAGATCTGTGGTTGCCAGTACGGCCAAGCGCCGAGTCATTTCTGCAATACGGGCTTTATTCATGGTAGTTTCAGTGCAAAGTGGGTTGCAACGTCGTCGCTCCCCTCATGGCAGCACTTTTAGAAAGGGTTTGACTTCTACCTGGGCGTAGACGCCGGCTTCGGCATTGGGGTCTTGACCCGCCCAATTTTGTGCTGCCAGCAAGGACTCAAATTCGGCTATGATCAGGCTGCCACTGAAGCCTGCTGTACCCGGATCGGGGCTGTCGATAACAGGAAAGGGTCCGGCCATGAGTAGACGCCCCTGCTGTTGCAATGCATTGAGGTGAGCCAGGTGCTGCTCTCTTGCAGCATTGCGCAGTGGCAGGGATTCGGGAATATCTGTGGTGTAGATCGAGTAGAGCAAACTTATTCGTCTTCTGGTTTGTCTTCGATATGCTTGTAGATGAAGAACATTTGTATGATGGTAAAGGCCAAGGTTAGCCCCAGTAAGCCGAAGACTTTGAAGTTGACCCAGATGTTGGTGCGCGTTTCCGGATCGAGCTCTGGGGCGTAATAGAACGCAACATAAATATTTAATAACCCGGCGATCAGAAAGAACAGCCCCCAGGCCAGGCTGATATGGCGCCATATCCGGGGCGGTAGTTTTAGTTGACTGCCGAGTACGCGCTCAAGAGCGGTCTTTTTGCCAACGAACAAACTGCTAAGAATAAGCAGGGAAAATATCCAGTTGACAATACTGGGCTTCCATTTAATAAAGTCTGGGTCCCGAAACAACAAGGTCATGCCACCGAAAAATGTGATCACGGCCAGGGTTACCAGATGCATGGTTTCAAAGCGACCTTTGCGGTAGCGGAATACGGCGACCTGCAATAACGAGGCCGCCATGGCCACGGCAGTTGCGGTATATATGCCATACAGCTTGAAAGCCGCAAAAAAGAGTAGCAGGGGAAAAAAGTCGAACAGGAGTTTCATGAATGAGATTGTGCTATGGTTTTGGAGGGGTAGTAGAATCAGATATGAGACGCCAAACGCTAGGGTAGCGAATCTATACCCGCAGGGCAAGGTATTTATACTCAACCATGAACAATCCAGAATGCAGGAGTGGTCCGCAGATGGCAGCAGCAAAGACGAGAAAACCACCCATTCCGAGTGTGGCCGCAACCTGGCCAGCGCGCTTTTTGCGCGTGGTCGTGGAAGGGCCTATCGGAGTTGGAAAAACCACATTGGCACGTCGCTTGTCAGAGGTGGTGGGCACCAATCCAGTGCTTGAGGAGCCGGAAAAGAATCCTTTTCTTGAGCGGTTTTATCAGGCCAGAGATCGCTATGCGTTGGCCACACAGTTGCATTTTCTGTTTCAGCGGGTGGAGCAGTTGGATCGACTGGAAATCGAAGAGGTTTCAGGCCAGGTCAGAATTTATGATTTTATGGTACAAAAAGACCCATTGTTTGCACAGATTACCCTGGATGAGGATGAGTTTTACCTGTATAAAAAAATCTACCAGCGACTGGCTTGCGCGGCTCCTCAGCCGGATCTGGTGATCTACTTGCAGGCTCCACTCCCGGTGTTGCTGGAGCGAATCGAACAACGCGGTAGAATTTTCGAATTCGGTATCGATAATAATTATCTGCAGAACCTGGTAGAAGCCTACTCACGTTATTTTTTGGCCTATGCGGAATCGCCGTTGCTGGTGGTAAATGCGGCCGAGATTAATTTTGCAGAAAATAACGAGGATTTTCAATTGCTGTTGCAATATATCCAGAACCTGGGTCCGGGTAGAAATTTTTACAATCCGACGCTGGGATAAGTCATCTTGAGGTGAATGTTTGGATCATCGGGCGCCTGGGAGGCTTTGCTGTAGTAGGCTCTCTATGCTCGGACAACCTCCTGTACGCAGGCATCGACCTGGCCTGCAGTGGGCATGGCCCGCAAGAATAGGGGATATTTCTCTTCTTCTGCTTGTCAGTAAATAGCATTACTTATAGTATGGCGGTTAGAGAGTGAGGTCAGCCAAAAACAACAGCGTGGAGGATGCAAAGCAATGAAGGCTCATAAGCAAGCAAGTTTGGTTAGTCGTACACATAGCACTGCTCTAACACTTGCCGTGATTTCCACCTTGGGGGTCACAGCACCACAACAAGCCAGTGCGATTGAGTTCAATAACGGTGATTGGAGTGGCAATCTGGACACCACACTGTCTTACGGGGCACGTTGGCGGATTCAGGATCGTGATCCCCGTTTGCTGGGTTTGTCCGGAATTCCACAGGCTGGTACGGCATTCTCGGTCAATGGAGATGATGGCAACCAGAATTATGACAAGGGGCTTGTGAACAGCACAGTCAAAGTCACCTCCGAGCTGGAACTCAATCACAAGAGTAATAATGGTGGTGCTTTCATCCGGGTTACCGGGTTTTATGATAATGAAAGCGAAAATGGCAGCCGGGTCAAAGCCCCGTTGAGTAATGATGCCCTGGACTTGGTGGGTAGCAAGCTGGATTTGCTGGACGCCTATGTCTGGGGACGATTCAGTGTGGGTGGTAAAGACGCACAGCTACGCCTCGGTAATCAGATTTTGAACTGGGGCGAAAGTACCTTTATTCAAAACGGGATTAACGCCATTAACCCGATCGATGTCGCGGCGTTGCGCGTACCCGGTGCTGAACTGCGTGAGGCCCTGGTGCCGGTACCACTGATTTCTGCTTCAGTCGATGTTACCGACAATTCCAGTGCCGAGGTGTTTTATCAGCTGCAGTGGGAAGAGACCAAGATTGATCCCACAGGGTCCTATTTCAGTACCAATGATTTTGCTGGGCAGGGTGGCAGTCGGGTCGTGTTGGGTTTTGGTTCGGTGCCGGATATTTTGCCTTCAGGGCCCGCTGCACCACCGGTTGGTCCGGTAGGCGCTGTGGTCCCACGTGATCCCAATCGCTATGCTAAAGATGGCGGGCAGTACGGATTGGCCTACCATTTTATTGCCCCCAGTCTTAATGAAACAGAATTTGGTCTTTTTTATCTCAACTACCACAGCCGTTTGCCCATTATCAGTGCCCGAACCGGATCGCTGACGCCCACCATCGATCCACGAACCGGGAAACCTGCCGGACTGCTGGCTGGAGACTATGCAGGAAGTGCTGCTTATTTGATTGAGTATCCAGAAGATATTCAGTTATTCGGCGTAAGTTTCAATACTACGCTCAATGACAGCGGGGTGGCTTTGCAGGGTGAGGTTTCCTTGCACAAAGATACGCCCTTGCAGGTTGATGATACCGAACTGTTGTTTGCTGCCCTGTCGCCGTTGGCGCTGACCGGCAGTCCAGCGGGACGGTTGCTCGCTGCTACCAATCAGGTGGCACCGGGTGGAGTCGGGTTTAATACCTATATTCCCGGCTATATTCGCCGTGATGTGACCCAGGTCCAGGTGACCGCTACCAAGCTGTTTTCCCAGGTTCTTGGCGCCGATCAGTTTGTATTGCTCGGGGAAGCGGCCATGGACAGGGTGAGTAATATGCCTGACAAGAGTGTGCTGCGACTTGATGGACCGGGAACCTATGCCAGTGGTAACCCGATCCATGCCAGCATCGGCGCCCATGCCGGAAAACCGGCTGAAGATGCCAGTCATTTTCCTGATGCCAATTCCTGGGGTTATCGTATTGCGGGTCGCCTGGATTATCTGAACGCTATGGCTGGAGCCAACATTTCCCCGCGTTTTTCTTTCCAGCATGATGTATCCGGTGTTTCTCCTGGACCGGGTGGTAATTTCATTGAGGGTCGCAAAGCATTGACCCTGGGTGTGGCCACAACCTGGCAGCAGAAATGGGTGTTCGATATCAGTTACACCACCTACTATGGTGCTGGTCGCTATAACCTGATCAATGATCGAGACTTTGTGGCGGCCAGTGTCAAATACTCGTTTTGATAGAGGGGATCATCATGAAACATAAAACCGTTTTTGTTGCAGTGTCGGCTTTGCTGTTTCTATTGTCGTCAACCTCACGGGCTGCAGTCAGTGCTGAACAAGCCGCTCATCTGGGCCAGGACCTGACCCCGATTGGGGCGAAAAAGGCCGGCAATGCGGCCGGTACTATCCCGGTTTGGGACGGCGGTATTACCGAGGCGCTTGCCGGTTTTACAACCGGTGGCCATCATCCAGACCCCTACGCCGGTGAGAAGCCGCTGTTTCGGATCGATAGCAGCAATGTGGAACAATATGGCCAGCAACTCACAGCCGGTGCTCAGGCACTGATCAAGGCGTATCCGGATTACTACATGACGGTATATCCGAGTCATCGGAGTGCCTCTGTACCTCCTCGAATCTACCAGGCGACCGAAAAGAATGCCACGACAGCCCACTTGGTAGAAGGAGGTAATGGGGTCACCGGAGCCCAAGTGGGGATTCCTTTTCCGATTCCGGAAAATGGGCAGCAGGTCATCTGGAACCATCTGCTGCGCTTTCGCCCGGTGATGGCCGAGCGGCATTATCTGCAGATCCCGGTGCAACGGGATGGCAGCTATACCGCAGTCAAATTTCTTGACCAGTTTTTGTATGCCTATGGATTGCCAGGGGCGACAGAAGCGTCACTGAATAATGTGGTGTTCTATTTCAAACAAAAAGTGATCGCACCTCCCCGCCTGGCAGGTCAGGTGCTACTGGTGCATGAAACCTTGAACCAGAGTCGGGAGGCACGCAAGGCCTGGCTATACAATCCCGGTCAGCGACGGGTGCGGCGAGCGCCAAATGTTGCTTTTGACAATCCCAGAACAGCTTCCGATGGTTTGGCCAGCAGTGATCAGCTGGACATGTTCAATGGTAGCCTGGAGCGTTATGACTGGAAGCTGGTGGGCAAAAAAGAAATGTACGTCCCGTACAACAGTTATCCAATCACTAGTGGTGGGTTGCAATATACCCAGATTGTCCAACCCCAACACCTGAATCCGCAGTATTTACGCTATGAACTGCACCGGGTCTGGGTCGTAGAAGCGACCTTGAAGAAAGGAGCGAGGCACATCTACAAACGCCGGACCTTTTATTTTGATGAAGATTCGTGGCAAATTCTGGCTGTGGACCAGTACGATAATCGTGATCAGCTGTGGCGGGTTTCTGAGGGACATGTTATCAACTATTATGAAACACCGACGTTGTGGACTGTGGCTGAAGTGCACTACGATCTGCAGTCCGGGCGGTATCTCGTACTGGGGCTGAATAATGAAGAACCGGTGACTTATGACATGAGTATTACCCTGCAGCGACGCGATTTCACCCCTTCCGCGTTGCGCCGGGCGGGGCGCCGCTAGCGAGAATACAGTGTCACTACTGGGGTTGGCCCGAATTCGACGTTCAGGCCTGTTGATTGTTGTCGCCCTATCCTCGGGCCTGTGGTTGGGTTCCGAGCGTGCTGTTGCCCAGAGCAGTGAAATCCAGCCTTTGGCGGCCTCTGCCTTGCTGTTGCACGTGCTCCGTGCGGGTCAACGCTTGATTGCGGTAGGCGATTTCGGCGATTTATTGTTGTCGGATGACGCCGGAAAAAACTGGCGGCAGATTGTGGTTCCAACCCGGGCTTTGTTGGTCCGGGCATTTTTTCTTAATGCTCAGGAAGGTTGGGTCGTCGGACATGATGCAGTGATCCTCCATACCCTTGATGGCGGTGAGAATTGGTCGTTGCAATACACAGATCCGAAAGGCAACACCCCGTTGTTCGACATTTATTTTTCAGATTCTCAGCATGGCCTGGCAGTTGGTGCATATGGCAGTTGCCTGCGTACTGATGATGGCGGCACCCACTGGCAAGCATGCACGGTCAATGCAGAGGAGGATTTTCATCTCAATCGCTTGGTCGTGACTTCGGCAGGGCTTTTTATCGTAGCCGAGGCTGGCAGAATCTATCGATCCCAGGATCAGGGGGAGCATTGGCAAGCGATTGATAGCGGTTACCAGGGCTCGCTGTTCGGGATTCTTGAGTTGTCGAATCAAAGCTTGCTGGTCTATGGTCTGCGTGGCCATGTCTTGATCAGTACCGATGCGGGAGCCAGCTGGCAGCCTCGTGAAACGGCTGTGTTGGCTACACTGATGGATGCGATTCAACTGCCCGGCGGCACTATTGTGATCAGCGGTACCGCAGGAATGTTGCTGATCAGTACGGACCAAGGGGTGACATTCAGCGCTCGTGAGCAGCCGAATCGCGCAGCCATTCTGGCACTGGTGCCCCTGCCGAATCAACGTCTGTTACTGGCAGGAGAGCGAGGCATCTCGTTGCTCCAGGCAGTCGCACCATGAAAGCAAGCGTGCGTTATCTGCATCGGCTGGCTGATCTCGTATTCGGTCATCGCAAAATATGCGTGGGTTTGTTTTTGCTGCTGACCTTATTTTTTGCTTGGCAGGCGCTGTCTCTTCGTGTCGATGCCGGTTTTAATAAGTTGCTGCCGATGCAGCATCCCTATATTCATAAGCTGCTCAAACATCGGGCCCAGTTTGGTGGTGCCAACCGGATTCTGATCGATCTTTCCGTCCGCAAGGGAACCATCTTTACACCGGAATTCTTTCAGGCATTAAAGCAGGCTACAGATGCCGTATTTTTTCTGCCTGGTGTCGATCGTTCCCGTGTGCATTCTCTTTTTACTCCCAACACGCGCTTCACCGAAGTCGTAGAAGATGGCATCAGTGGCGGTAATGTTATTCCGCAGGATTTTCAATCAGATACGGCAGGTCTGGCCAAAGTCAGGAGCAATATTTTAAAAGCCGATATCGTCGGTCGACTGGTGGCCAATGATTTCAGTGGTGCCATGATTACCGCTCAGCTGCTGGAAGTTGATCCTGAAACCGGTAAACGGGTGGACTATTTACAGGTATCCCGTTTGCTCGAGCAACGTATCCGTGATCGTTTTGAAACCACCGGGATCGATACCAGCATCCAACTGGACATCCATATTATCGGTTTTGCCAAGGCCATCGGAGACATCAGTGACGGGGCCAGGCGAGTGGTCATGTTTTTTGCTATTACGATCATTCTTACCGGCATCCTGCTGCGCCTGTTTACCCGTACCTGGCGGGCTACACTGGCGATATTGGGTTGTTCATTGGTGGCTGTGGTCTGGCAACTGGGGTTATTGCCGCTGCTGGGTTATGGGATGGACCCCATGTCGGTATTGGTACCCTTTCTTATTTTCGCCATCAGCGTCAGCCACGGGGTGCAGATGGTGCACGCTATTCGCCATCATCTGGTCTATAACGATACTTTTTTGGCGGCTAGAAAGGCCTTTATCCGGCTGGTCATTCCGGGTGGGGCCGCGCTCTTGAGCGATACCGTTGGATTTGTTGCCATTTTATTGATTCATATTGCAGTTATCCAGGAAATGGCGATTACAGCAAGCCTCGGCGTGGCGGTGATTATCCTGACCAACTTTTTGTTGCTACCGCTGATTCTATCGGGTTGTCAGCTGCTAGCGATTCCTGAAAAGGCAGGATGGATGTCTGTGGTCTGGCACGGACTGTCCTCACTGGCTTTGCCCCGTCGGCGGGGTTGGGTCGCCTTGGGTGCGTTGCTGTTACTGGGGTTTGGGTTGTGGCAGGCGGCGGAAATTAAGATTGGTGACCTGCAACGTGGGGTTCCGGAATTGCGCGCAGATTCTCGTTATAACCTCGATACCATGGCCATTACCCGGCGATATTCCATCGGCGTCGATGTACTGTCTGTGTATGCAGAAACGATAAAGGATGCTTGTATCGATTATGCGGTTATGGATACGATTGAGCGCTTTCGCTGGCGTATGGCTAATGCCGAAGGGGTGCAATCTGCTTTGGCACTGTCGAATGTGGTCAAAGTCATTAATGCCGGCTGGAATGAGGGGGATCCTCGCTGGCGCGTGCTGTCCCGAAACCCACAGGTGCTGGTACAGTCGGTAGCACTGGTGGAGACCTCCAGTGGTCTGCTCAATAGTGATTGTACGGTGATGCCGGTGTATTTGTTTACCCGGGATCATAAAGCAGAAACCATCGAGCGAATTATCAAAGCAGCCAAGGCCAATGCCCGGGAACTGGCTACAGATAAGGTTACGTTTGTTTTGGCTGGCAACAATGTCGGAGTTATGGCCGCTTCCAATGAGGCTGTGGAGGCGGCACAGATACCGATACTGGCCTATGTTTTCGGTGCAGTCGCTTTGCTGTGCTGGCTGACCTTTCGCTCACTTCGTGCCGTGTTGTGCGTGTTATTGCCGCTGGCGCTGGTTTCCATATTGGCCTATGCCGTCATGGCATGGCTGGAGATTGGCCTGAAAGTTTCTACCTTGCCCGTGGTTGCTTTGGGGGTGGGTGTAGGCGTGGATTACGGGATTTATATTTTTGCTGGATTTCAGCATTTTCTGCATCGAGGCCGCTCCCTGCAGGAGGCTTATTTGTTGGCGCTACAACAAAGTGGCAGCAGTGTGGTGTTTACCGCAGTCACCTTGGCCATCGGTGTAGCTACCTGGGTTTTTTCACCACTGAAATTTCAGGCCGACATGGGAATTCTGCTGACTTTTCTGTTTCTGGTCAATATGTTGGCAACGGTGGTGTTGCTGCCAGCACTGGCAAGCCTGCTGTTCCGGACCCGGTCAGCAGCTGTGCAGCGGTGAGCGATTATGACTGGTAACTTATTTGTTATCACGGGGTATCTGCATCACGGCCTGACCGCGGATGACCTGGGTGTTCCCAACGCAGCAGATTGTGTCGAGGGTTACCCGGGCGTGTCGTGTATCAATGGATTTGACCGTGACGGTGGCAACCACGGTGTCATCAATACGTACCGGGGCCAGAAATTGCAGAGTTTGGCTGACATAGATAGCCCCAGGACCGGGTAATTGGGTACCAAGAATCGTCGAAATATACCCGGCAGAAAGCATCCCATGAGCAATTCGGCTGCCAAATTGTGTGCTGGCACCGAACTCATCATCCAGATGCAGCGGATTCATATCACCAGAGACGCCGGCGTAGTTGGCGATATCGGCGGCGGTCACGGTGCGGGAGAAGCGGGCGGACAGACCCGGTTGCAGTTGTTCCAGAGTGTAGCAGTGGGCAGATAGCATCGATGGACTGTAAGAATTGATCCAGATCAAACCGGATGGTGAATACAAGATGACGCGAAGTATATCAGGGCTG
>CAYQAP010000012.1:32938-43918 GCA_964415515.1 uncultured Gammaproteobacteria bacterium
TTTGCTCGGCGTCTATTCTGGAGTTCGGGATAGTAACAAAATGACTGATTCCAGTTCAAAAAGTATCAAATTTGCTGTGATTCTGCTGGCGGTTCTGTTAGTGGTTGTGGCAGGTGCCGGGGCCATGATTTATTATTCTCATACTACCAGTATGGTACGAGATCGTAAGATTTCACTGGCAATGAACGTGCCTGAAGCACTTGTTTTTCGGATACAAGACTTTGTCAGGCTAGGTCGGCATGCGGTGCGGCTGCTGGCGGTTGAGGATTCAATGCTTGAAGCCATCGACCGGGCGGCCCGAGATGAGGCCAGTATTGCCGGGTCTGAACGTGAGACCAACGACACTTTGAATTATTTCTGTGCCGAGCTTGAGGCTTCGATCTGCTATGTTATGAATGGTCAGGGTCTCACAGTGGAGTCCAGTAACAGAAACGACCCCAAATCACTGGTGGGAAAAAACTACGGATTTCGTCCCTATTTTCAGACGGCAATCCGGGGGAGGGCCGGGCTGTATGCGGCACTGGGGGTGACCACACACAAGCGAGGTTTGTACTTCAGCAGTGCAGTTTATACTCGTGATCACGCCATAGCGGGGGTGGTTGTGATCAAGTTTTCCCTGAATTTCCTCGATAAGATCTTCAAGGAATTGGCTGGGGTGGCTATTCTGACTTCTCCGGAAGGTGTGATCTTTGCAGCAAATCGTTCTGACTGGTTGTTTAAAACAATGACGGATTTGCCCACTGATAGCTTGCAGGCCTTGCGGAAATCACCCCAGTTTGGCGGGACCCAACCTACCTCTCTTGGCTGGACATTGCAGGATGACAATCATCTTCAGGACCCTCAGGGCAGTCATTACTATTACCGTTCGCTGCCTGTGAAAGCCCTTCCTGGCTGGAAAGTGGGTTATGCAGCAAAATCAGCGGCACTCAATTCACAGGTACGGGAAGCCACCCGTACCATTATCTACAGCGTGGTGTTATTCTTTGCTGCAGTGATCCTGATTGTCGGTTTTGTATATCGACGATTGGTCTGGAATATCAAACAATTGGCGGATTATCGGGCCGCACTGGAACAAAGTGAAGACCGTTTTCGGCGTTTTTTCGAGGCCGCCAACGAAGCCATTATCGTCCATCAGCAGGGTGTGGGTCTGGATGCCAACAGGATGGCGGAAAAAATGTTCGGCTATGCCCACGAGGATTTTATCGGTATACAGGCGGCACAAATTATCGCTCCCGAGTGCCTGCAACAGGTGCTGGAGCATATTGCCCGGCAATTTGAAGAACCCTATGAAGCCGTGGCCATTGCGCGGGATGGGGTCCGTATTCCGGTACAAATAACCGGCAAGTCTATGCATTGGAACGGGCAGCCGGCCCGGGTGACTTCATTTGTCGATATTAGTGAACGCAAGAGACAGGAAGAAAAAATTCTCTATCAGGCGACTTATGATGCCCTGACCGGCTTGGCGAACCGAACCTTGTGTCGGGATCGTATCGAGCAGGCGATTCGGGCAGCCCGGCGTGGTCACTATCGATTGGCACTAATGTTTATTGATCTCGATGATTTCAAAACCGTGAATGACACGTTTGGCCACGATGCCGGTGATGAATTACTGCAGCAGGCTGCACAGCGTATGCAGTCCTGTGTGCGGGATGAGGATACTGTGGCACGCCAGGGTGGTGATGAATTTCTTATTCTGTTGGGCAAAATTGATCAAGTGGATGATATCAATGCGGTAGAGGAAAAACTACTGCATGCTTTTTCCACTCCGTTTGACCTTTGTGGGACAGAACTTGTAATCACTTTGAGTATTGGCGTTGTGGTATTCCCTGAAGATGGTGAAGAGTACTTGACCCTGCTGCAGTATGCAGATATCGCGATGTATCGTGCCAAGGCGGAGGGGAAAAACAAGAGCCGTAAATTCAATCAGGAAATGGGGGCGAAAACGTCCCGCCAGCAGGCACTGCGCAACGCCTTGAAGCAGGCTTTGCCAGAAGCGGAGTTTTCTCTGGTTTATCAGCCCTTATTCGCAGTGGCCACACAGCGTCTGCAAGGTGCAGAAGCGCTATTGCGCTGGCACAGCAAACAACTTGGAGCCGTTTCCCCGAAAGAGTTCATCCCAGTCCTGGAGCATACCGGGATGATTGCTGAAGTAGGGAGTTGGGTCTTGCAGCAGGCGTGCCGGCAGGCCGTTCTATGGCAGCAACAGGGATTGAAAAGTTTTCGTATAGCCGTCAATGTTTCACCCCGGCAACTCGAGGACAAGTTATTTCCGAAAATATTGCAACAAACCCTTGATGCCAGCGGTCTTGCAGCCGAACGATTGTCGCTGGATGTCACCGAAGGCCTATTTTTTAAACTCAATATTGAGGAGGTAACCCGGGTTTTGTTCACGCTGCGGGCTATTGGTGTGGGTTTGTCCATGGATAATTTTGGGGTCGGGTTTAGCTCGTTAGGCCGTGTTCGTGATTGCCCTTTTACCAGCATCAAGATCGATCGCAGCCTGATCCCCAGGGATGCAGACGATCACCCTGCCCAGGTTCTGGTACGGGCTGCAATCATGATGGCTAAGGGCTTTGAGATGCCGGTCATCGCTGCAGGGGTGGAAACACCGTATCAACTGGATTTTGTGCAAGCCTGCCTATGTGATTCGATCCAGGGTTTTCTGCTCGGCAAGCCGGTTCAGGCTGAAGACTTTAGATGTACAGAAGCAATGGAGCTGCGCTAAGATTCCTACCTTTGGTAGATCAGGTGGCCTGCAATCATCCGTGGTTGGTACTTTACCCCGGGTTTGACGATACTCCAGGATGTGTATGAATCAGTCTTCAGAAGAGCGAGCTGTCGCTGTGATCGGTGCCGGACCCATGGGGCTGGCAGTAGCCTGGCAGCTATTGAAAAATGGCCATGCAGTCACGGTCTATGAAACCGACGGAGTGGTAGGGGGCATGACGGCATGTTTTGATTTTTCCGGTTTGCGGATTGAGCGTTACTATCACTTCATTTGTACTCCTGACCAGCCCTTGTTCGATATGCTCAAGGAACTCGGTATTGCCGATCGGCTGCGCTGGAAGGAGACCCGAATGGGATTTTTCATCCATGGTGAGCTCTATCCATGGGGAAATCCATTGGCACTGCTAAAGTGTCCTGCACTGGGTTGGCCAGCCAAATTTCGTTATGGATTGCATGCTTTTGCCTGTTTGCGTCGCAGAAATTGGCAATCGCTTGATGGTGTGCAAGCCAGTCAATGGATTCGCCGCTGGGTTGGCAAACAGGCCTATGAAGTCTTGTGGCGTAACTTGTTAGATCTCAAATTCTATGACCATGTCCGAAATCTTTCTGCAGCCTGGATCTGGACCCGGATCAAGCGTGTCGGCAGTTCGCGGTACAGCCTGATGCGCGAGCAATTGGGTTATCTGGATGGGGGTTCTGATATCCTGTTACAGGCTTTAAGCAAGGCGATTGTTGATCTTGGTGGCCACATCGAGTTACATGCCAAGGTGGAGCAAGTGTTGATTCGAGACCAGGCTGTACAAGGCATCCGGGTGAATGGTGTGGACCGGACAGTGGCTCAGGTCGTCAGTACCGTACCTGTTCCCTATGTCAACGCCATGATTCCGGATTTACCAAGATCCATTCGGGCCCAGTTCCGGGCCTTGAAAAATATTGCAGTGGTCTGTGTGATCTGCAAGCTGCGGCGAAAACTCAGTGACAACTTCTGGGTTAATATCAATGATCCGGAAATCGGTTTGCCGGGGATTATTGAGTATAGCAATCTGAATCCCCTGGATTATCCAGTGGTCTATGCGCCCTACTATATGCCGGCGGAACACCCGCTCTATCAACAAACCGACGAAGAATTTTTGCAACGGACCCGTACCTACCTGAAAAAGTTGAATCCGGTTCTTGCCGACGAGGATTTCATTGCCATGCAGGCCAGCCGCTACCGTTTCGCCCAACCTGTTTGCGAACCCGGGTACCTGCAGAAACTGCCACCGATAAAACTACCCATTGCCGGGCTCTATGTGGCGGATACTTCTTATTATTACCCGGAAGATCGTGGTATTTCGGAAAGCTTTCGGTTAGGGCGGGAAATTGCGAACCTTCTGGGCCAGACATTGTCTGGTTTGGAGCCTGCCCGGAAAGTCTAATTTCCGCTACGAATCCTCTGCCTGTCCTCTGTCTGGTAGTGGCGAGGTGAGATCTATGGTGGATTCCAGGATTCCAGGGTTACGCGGAGAGTGCCTCGAGGATCGGACAATCGGGAACATCGTTACCACTGCATTTTGCGGCCATTTCCTGCAACACCTTTTCCATACGCTGTAGATCGGCAATCTTTTTTTGTATAGCTTGGAGATGACCCAGAGTCTTGTCCAGCACCTCACTGCAGCTAATCTCACCACCCTCCACAAGTTGCAGTAGGGAGCGGATTTCTTCGATGGAAAACCCTAGCTCACGGCTGCGGCAAATGAAGGTCAATCGCTGGGTATGCGCTGCTTGATAAATCCGTTGCCCCCCTTCAGTACGGGGTGGGTTGGGCATAATCCCGATCCGCTCGTAATAGCGGATGGTTTCTATCTTGACACCGGTACGTTTTGACAAGGCGCCGATGGTTGAGGTCCGATGCACTGATTTATTCATCTATTGCCCCTTGACCCTGTAGTCACTACAGGGTCAATAATAGCATTGTAAGCACAATATTGGAGAATAAAATGGTGTTCAGCAAATGAATGAAAACATACTGTCCATGAGGAATCAGACAGACGTCTCTGGGGGGGTGCCAGCCGCAGGAACAGGAAAAAAGAACGTGATGGCAGCGGGGGGGGTGCTCGGGGCACTGGCAGCATCCTCATGCTGTATCTTGCCCCTGGTGCTGTTTAGCCTGGGTATCGGCGGAGCCTGGATCGGTAATCTGACGGCACTTTATCCTTACAAGCCATACTTTGTAATCATTACGCTGATCTTTTTGGCCAGCGGCTTTTATCTGACTTATCGCAAACCCAAAGCCGAGTGTGAACCGGGTAGTTATTGTGCTTCACCTGCCTCAGGACGCATGCGTAAAATTTCGTTATGGGGTGCAACGGTATTGGTTATCGCTGCACTCGCTTTTCCCTATGTGGCCCCCTATCTATTGGATTAATCAGCAAATGGAGTGTAACAAGATGAAACGATTTATTGTACCTTTGGCCTTTTCTATCAGTATGCTCGGTACGACAATGAGCATTGCGGCTCAGAAAACGGTCACCCTGGCGGTCCAGAATATGTACTGTGTCTCTTGCCCCTATATCGTAAAAAATTCCTTGATGCGGGTAACCGGTGTCGACAAAGCGGAGGTTTCCTTTGCGAAGAAAATCGCCATCGTCACATTTGAGGACACGAAAACCACTATTGCGGCCTTGACCCAGGCCACCACCAAAGCGGGTTATCCCGCCAAGATTGCACAATAAGCAAAACGGCAGTTTAAGGAATAATCGACAAATTTATTACCAATTCAATCCCGGATAGAGTCAATGACCCAGCTTCATGAACACTATGATCTGATCGTAATTGGTGCAGGATCTGCCGGTTTTTCTGCGGCAATCACCGCCGCCCAGAGTGGTGCACGAGTGGCCTTGATCGGTTACGGGTTGCTCGGTGGCACCTGCGTTAATGTCGGTTGTGTGCCCTCAAAAGCCATGATCCGTGCGGCCGAGATTCTGCATCAGACAAAAGCGGCTGCACGCTTTGCTGGTATCAGGGCCCAAGCCAGTGTGGTTGACTGGCCTGCGCTGGTCGCACAAAAAGATGCGTTGGTTACGGCACTTCGCCATGCCAAGTATAGCGACCTGTTGCCGACCTACGAGAATATTACCTATATTGAAGGTTCGGCACGCGTCACCGGGGAAGGCGTTTGTGTCGACGGGAAACGTATTCGCTCTGGTAAAGTGATTATTGCTACCGGCTCCTCTGCTACTGCACCAGACATTGACGGGATCGATGAAGTCCCCTATCTGACCAGTACCGAAGTCCTGGAGCTGGACAGACTGCCAGCATCACTGCTGGTGATTGGTGGCGGTTATATCGGCTGTGAGTTGGCCCAGATGTTGGGGCGTTTTGGGGTAGAAATCACTCTGGTTTGTCGCTCACGCATACTGCCTGATGCAGAACCTGAAATCAGTGAGGCTCTGACCCGTTACTTGCGCGATGAAGGAATCACCGTATTGGATGGCCTTGCCTACCGGTCGATCAGCGGGAATGGCAAGGCGGTCAGCCTGGAGATCCAGCAAAATGGGCAGTACAGGACGATTCGGACAGAACAGGTGCTGGTCACCACTGGGCGACGTCCCAATACCAAGGGTTTGGGCCTGGAGGAAAACGGGATTGCCTTGCGCGCACATGCGGGCATCCAGGTCGATGAGCAAATGCGCACAACTCGTCCGGGCGTTTATGCTGCCGGGGACGTCACCGGTACCGATCAGTTTGTCTACATGGCGGCTTACGGGGCCAAAATCGCGGCCAGGAATGCCTTGAATGGCGACAGCAAGGTTTATGATAATTCAGCCATGCCATGGGTGGTATTTAGCGATCCCCAGGTCGCCGGTGTCGGGCTGTCAGAAGCGGCAGCCAAAGCCAAAGGACTGACGGTGAAGACTTCGGTGATCGGTCTTGAACATGTTCCGCGGGCCCTTGCTGCACGCGACACACGCGGCATGATCAAGCTGGTCGCTGACCAGCAAACCAATCAACTGATTGGAGTGCAAATCATCGCACCAGAGGGATCTGACAGTATTCAGACGGCCGTTCTGGCTATTAAGCATGGGCTGACGGTAGCAGACTTGGCGGGCACAATTTTTCCGTATCTGACCACAGTGGAAGGCTTGAAACTGGCGGCACAAACCTTCGACCAGGATGTTAGCAAACTTTCCTGCTGTGCAGGATGAGAGGTTCTACATGGTAAACGAGGACAATAAGCAAATGAGTGAATGTCATAAAAAACGAATGAGAAGGGGTATGATTGGATCCGTCATGGCGGCACTTTGCTGTTTTACCCCCGTTCTCGTCTTTGTACTGGGTGGAGTTGGTCTTTCCGCCTGGCTAGGCTGGATTGATTATGTGCTTTTTCCATTCATGTTCGTCTCCATGGGTTTTTTGGCCCATGCGCTTTATCTTAAATCTGGCAGAATGGGGGTAAAGCCTCATGGCATTATTGTGCTTGCCGTTATCATCCTGACGGCTGCTTTGTATTGGCTTGAATTTAGATTTGCCCTGCGAATTTCGATTGCCGCTGCCGCCAGCGTTGCCGTCTATGCCTATTATCTGCGACAGGGAGCTGTGAAGCAGACGGCTTGATCGACTATTTCAGGGCTCACTACGGTAATGGCTCCCACTTTAGAGGAAACACCTAGCTCCAACAAATGATCTGCGCGGTGATTTTGTTTACGGCGCGGGTTATGCCATTGTTTCTCTTTCCTGCACGTTGCCGGTCTTCATGGCCATTGTGGGTTCTACTTTTTTCCAAGCTGCTGTTCCCAAAGCCCTACACTTCATCGTATTTGTGTTGGGTGTGGGAACGATTCTGACCGCACTTTCGGTTTCTGCAGCGCTCGCTCGTACCGGCCTTGAACGTTTGCTCAAAAGGTTTCTTCCTTACGTCCATCGGGCGAGTGGTGCCATGCTTGTTCTTGCGGGACTGTACATTTCATATCTGTTAGGGTCTGCTCTTTTTGCAGCGAATTCACCCGGTGGTAGCATGCTGGCTGCGGGAGAGCGGTTCTCGGCGATATTGAAGATCTGGCTAGTAGGCCCGGCTGGAAAAATCATAACGCTGGTTGTTCTGGCACTACTGATCTTTACCGCAATCGGATTTTTTCTCTACCGTGGGATCAGAAAAAAGTAAGCCTTTAGTTGCTAAACCGACATGAAGTCGTTGGATTTTTAGATAGTGAGCACCAGAGCCTTCTGTTTAGGTCAAGGGGTTTTAGGGGGGCAGACTGATTGTAACAGGAGGTTGAGAGAGAGTTGACCTGACCCAGTGTCGAGTTTATGCTTCAACCACGCAAGGAACGCAACGGCTTTGCTTCAGAACCCATGGAGGGGTAATGTCACTGGCAATTGTCTACAGTCGTGCGGTGGTCGGCATGGATGCGCCGCTGGTTACCGTCGAAGTACATATCGGTGGTGGTTTGCCGCAGTTGCACATTGTTGGACTCCCCGAAACTGCGGTTAGGGAAAGTAAAGATCGGGTTCGAGCGGCAATCCAAACCGCCGGTTTCGACTTTCCCCGGCATCGGATTACCATCAATCTGGCTCCTGCCGACCTTCCCAAGGAAGGGGGTGGCTTCGATTTGCCGATAGCAATCGGGGTGCTGGCAGCTTCTGGACAGCTCGCAGATACAAACCCGCATGCCTATGAATTCTTGGGTGAATTGGCTCTTACCGGGATGCTTCGACCGATTCCTGGGGTATTGTCAGCCACCCTGGCAGCAACCCGCGATGGCCGAAAAGTATTCGTGCCCTGCCAGAACGCCCCTCAGGCTGCGCTGATATCCAGTGCGACCGTGCTTCCAGCCAAAAATCTGTCTGTGGTGACCGCCCATCTCGCAGGTTTTGAGCAGGTCAGGGCCTGGGTAAATCCACAACAGAAGATCGGCCTACAGCGGTCGCAGCAGCATGATTTGAGCACAGTTAAAGGCCAGTTTCAGGCGCGTAGGGCGTTGGAAATTGCTGCTGCAGGTGGCCATAGTTTGTTGTTTATGGGCCCGCCCGGAGCAGGAAAAACCCTGTTGGCTCAGTGTTTACCCGGAATTATGCCTCATAACAATGAGCAACAGGCCCTGGAGGTAGAAACGCTGCGTTCATTGAACGGGATGCCATTTCAGGCGAGTACATGGCGGCAAAAACCTTTCCGCAATCCACATCACAGTGCCTCAAGTGCAGCATTGGTGGGCGGTGGTTCCAGACCACGACCGGGAGAAATATCCATGGCCCATACTGGCGTGTTGTTTCTGGATGAACTCCCTGAATTTAATCGGCGGGTGTTGGAAAGCTTGCGTGAGCCTATGGAGTCCGGACGGGTGGTGGTGTCTCGTGCTGCAGGCAGTGTGGAATATCCAGCTCGTTTTCAGTTGGTTGCAGCGATGAATCCCTGTCCTTGCGGTTTTCTGGGTGCTGAAGACAAAACCTGTCGCTGTACACCGACCCAGATTCAACGGTATCGCAATCGTTTGTCAGGGCCGTTACTCGATCGCCTGGATTTGCAAGTCTGGGTTCCAGCGGTACAACTTTCCTCTCTTTCTGGCGTGGCTGGTGAGAACAGCACCCAGGTTCGTTGTCGGGTGATTGAAGCGAGAACACGCGCCTGGCAGCGCCAGCAGGCCTGTAATGCAGATCTGGAGAATACAAAACTGGGCAATTGCTGGCGACCCGAGGAGCAGGTCGAGGCGTATTTATTGCGCACAGCCAAGCAGTTGGGTATTTCTGCCAGAGCTTTTCACAGAATTCAGCGTGTGGCCCGGACTATCGCTGATCTTGCCGACAGTCACTGTGTTCAAACCCATCATGTTGCCGAGGCCATGCAACTACACTGTCTGGATCGGCCGAGACTTGATTGACTATTTGGGCAGGGAATTTTCTACCATGTAACTCACCGCTGCCCTGATATCGTCATCGGATAGAGAGTCATCACCGCCTTTTGGTGGCATGTCATTGAAGCCCTTGATCGCATGCTCGACCAGAGTTGGCATACCTTTGGCGATGTGCGGAGCCCACGATTTTGCATCGCTAAAGATTGGTGCGCCCAGGATGCCGGTGCCATGGCAGGCCTGGCAGACATCCTCGAATGTGCTGGCTCCATTAGCTGCAGTCGAGGCAGTGGCATTTGCTTTACTTGCCGGTGATGGGGCCGCAGGTTTTGGTTCTATGATATTCAGCTCACCCACCGGTTTAATACGATTAATAATGTCCTGATCACTGACCGCGGCAAATGACGATCCGGACATGCCAGGATTGAGTGCTGATAGAAATACGATAGCAGGCAGAGACAGGCCATGATGCTTGCAAGAAAAGTGTGGCATGATTCGGTATATGTTCATGGAAATCAATGAGGTTTGTGATAGATCAACAGGTTGGACATTGCAGGTGCGATGGCGAACCCCGATTGGATATTTTGTAATAGTCCAATTATGAGTTTGTTAGCAAGACAAGTATACCGTAAAATGGCGTCCCTTCGTACTCAGGCGCCCGTAGCTCAGCTGGATAGAGTACTGGCCTCCGAAGCCAGGGGTCGCGCGTTCGAATCGCGCCGGGCGCGCCATATTTTCTCTTCCAGTATCTTCTGAGTCATGGTTGCTGCAATGGGGGCAGCCATTCAGATCACAGGCACAGACCGCAGAGAATCACGCTGGTGAAACGCAGTTCAACCCGGAAAATCACCTCACTGTGCTTGGCCTCACCGGAAAAGCGGCAGCATTCGGGCAGGGGTCATCCCGGGTACTCAGCCATTCCACTGTTGGTCGTTTGACGATGCCATGACCTATCGCGTTCAAACAGATATTGCAGTACTATTGTGTTGCATAAAAACCTGTTCTGACCCGAGCTGCCATGACCACTATCCTGTACCATAATCCACGTTGTTCCAAGTCGCGGGCCACCTTAGCATTGTTGCAAGAACGGGGCCTCACGCCTGATATTGTCGAATACCTGAAGACCCCTCCGACGATTGCACAGCTTGCGGATATCCTCGGCATGCTTGGCAAAAGGCCGCATGAACTGCTGCGTAAGGGTGAGGCTGAATACAAGGAACTGATTCAGGGTCAGTCACTTTCGGATCAGGCGCTGCTGGCGTTAATGGTCCAGTTCCCCCGCTTGATTGAGCGCCCGATTTTGATTCATGGGCAGAGAGCGGCAATTGGTCGGCCACCGGAAGCGGTACTGGATATTTTGCAAGCAGAAACCGACTGAGCAATGGCCGATATTTTAATCGTCTATGCGAGCACGGATGGTCACACG
>CAYQAP010000013.1:0-9530 GCA_964415515.1 uncultured Gammaproteobacteria bacterium
TCCTAAATAACGCTAACTCCAGCCCATTCGAGCATTTCCACCAGGCGAATCAGTGGCAGACCAATCAGGGCATTGGGGTCTGTACCATCAAGGCGTTGCAATAACGCGATCCCAAGCCCATCTGCCTTAAGGCTGCCGCTACAACCATAAGGTTGCTCTTTTAGCAAATAGCGTTCAATAATTTGATCACTCAATACACGAAAATGAACGGTAAATGGAATCTCATCAACTTGAAATTTGCCGGTTTTGGCATCCAAAAGGCATAGGCCAGTGTATAAGATGATATGTTTCCCTGAGGCCTCACGAAGCTGCGCAATCGCATCGGCATGATCTTTGGGCTTGCCTACAATCTTGCCACCATCATGCACAGCGACTTGATCAGAGCCAATAATCAGCGCTTCAGGATAACGGTTCGCGATTGCCTTTGCTTTGCTGATGGCCAGTCGTCGCACCAGTTCGACGGGTTGTTCTCCCTGCCTGATAACTTCATCAATCTCCGGGCTACACACAGTAAATGAGAGTTGCAATTGCTTGAGTAAACGCAGGCGAAAGGGAGAAGAAGAAGCCAATACCAGCTGTGGTTGAGTACGAGTGGTCATTTGTTGGTAGACTCCTTAGCTGTTGTCAACTTGTTGTAGCGCACCCCTGATTTGGCAATGTCCCGGTGTTCGGCAACAAAAGTCGGTTACGCGGTGCTCTCGAACAGAACAGTTGGTAACAGATGGCCGTTCGAAAAACCACTGCACAGTTTTTCAATGACACAGGTTTTTTTGACAGATCACCAATTGATCGATAGTATTCGCCGGTTTCAAGGATCGGGGGTACATCGGCTCCTGTGTTTCTTCAGTACTACTCATCAGAGGTTACCACATGGCTGTACAGAAAAGTCGCAAAACTCCATCTACTCGTGGTATGCGTCGTGCACACAGTGCCCTCGACGCAGCAACACTGTCACTCGACCCCGTCTCCGGAGAATTACATCGCAGGCATCATGTGACTGCTGATGGTTATTATCGGGGCAAGAAAGTCATCACCGTGGTCGCAGAGGACGACGAATAATCCGTATTGTGATCAGTGTGACAATTGCCAGTAACCGAGAAATCTGTTGACTACTACAATTGCTATTGACGCCATGGGTGGGGACTTTGGTCCGTCGGTTACCGTTCCGGCGGCCATGCACTGCCTGCAACATAACCCCCGATTGCACATCATCCTGGTTGGACGCAAGGATGAGTTGCTCGCCTGTTGGCCAGAAGGCAACAAAGCCGAGCGCGAACGAGTTGAATTTATTCATGCAGATCAAGTCGTGGAGATGAATGAAGCGCCGGCTCAGGCCATGCGTGCCAAAAAGGATTCGTCCATGCGGATCGCGATTAATCTGGTTCAGGATTCGCGCGCTGATGCCTGTGTTTCGTCAGGTAATACGGGCGCTTTGATGGCCACAGCCCGTTTTGTCATCAAGACCTTGCCTGGCATAGATCGCCCGGCAATTATTTCCTCTTTGCCCACGATCAAGGGCTATACGCATATGCTGGATCTGGGGGCAAATATTGATGGCTCACCGGAACAATTATTACAGTTTGCGATCATGGGTTCGGTGCTGGTGAAAGCAACAGAAAATATTACTGCGCCGAGCGTCGGGTTGTTGAATATTGGAGTCGAAGATATCAAGGGCAGTGAAACGATCAAAACTGCGGCCAAGCTATTGCGCAGTACTTCATTAAATTACCAGGGCTTTGTTGAAGGTGACGGGATTTATCAGGGTGTAGTCGATGTCGTGGTTTGTGATGGGTTTATCGGCAATGTAGCGTTAAAAACGAGTGAAGGTCTGGCGCAGATGATTCGTCGATCCCTGCGTCTGGAATTCAAACGCAATTGGTATACACGCCTTGCCGGTCTGCTGGCCATGCCGGCACTTACCGCGTTGAAACAACGCATTGATCATCGTCGTCACAACGGTGCGACCCTGATCGGTCTGCGTAAAACTGTACTCAAGAGCCATGGTGGCGCTGATATTCTGGCTTTTCAGTACGCCATTAATAAAGCGGTAGAGGAAGTGGATCGCCAGGTCCCTACTTTGATTCAGCATGAAACCCAACAAGTGCTCCAGGAGGCCAGTTGACCCAGGCCCATGTGTTCTCCCGCATTACCGGAACGGGGGGATATCTTCCAGAAAAGATTCTAACCAACCATGAACTTGAATCCATGGTTGAGACCTCTCATGAATGGATAGTCACCCGCACCGGCATTCACCAGCGACATATCGCCTCTGAACATGAAACAACCTGTGATCTGGCACAACAGGCCGCTCTACAGGCCATGGAGGCCGCCGAGATTGGGCCCAGAGATATTGAACTGATCATTGTGGCGACGACTACAGCCGATCAGGTTTTCCCCAGTACTGCCTGCAAATTGCAACAACGTCTTGGTATTGCAGCGGGGCCGGCTTTTGATGTCCAGGCAGTCTGCGCCGGCTTCATCTACGCCCTGGATATTGCCGACAAGTATATTCGTTCAGGTACGGTCTTGCGCGCCCTGGTTGTTGGGGCGGAAACATTTTCACGTATTATTGACTGGACGGACCGGAATACCTGTGTATTGTTTGGTGATGGTGCCGGAGCAGTGATTCTGGAAGCGGCCACCAAACCCGGTATCATTGCTTCGCACATCACGGCCGACGGTCGCTACCGACACCTGCTGGAAGTCCCAAGCGGGGTATCCAGTACCTATAAGGCTATTCAGGAGGGCCAGGCTTATGTGCGCATGCAAGGCCACGACGTATTTAAATGGGCGGTCAAAGCTTTGGGTAACGAGGCCCTGGAAATGCTGGCTGTAAACCATCTGACTGCTGACGATCTGGACTGGCTGGTGCCGCATCAAGCGAACATCCGGATCATGAAGGCGATGGCGAAACGACTGCACATTTCTATGGATCGCGTGATCAAGACCATCCACATGCATGGCAATACTTCTGCGGCTTCGGTACCATTGGCACTGAATATGGCGATTCGTGATGGCCGGATTCAGCCTGGCCAGAAAATTTTGCTGGAAGCCTTTGGTGGAGGTTTTACTTGGGGCTCGGCTCTCATTGACTTCTAGGAGCACAAGCACTGTGAAAACAGCCTTTGTTTTTCCTGGTCAGGGCTCACAAAGTGTTGGTATGCTTGATGCCTATGCCAATCGCTATCCTCTGGTCAGCGAAATTTTCGAACAAGCCAGTGACATCCTCGGTAATGACCTCTGGACACTGGTCCATGCAGGACCTGCCGAACAATTGGCATTGACCCAGAACACACAACCCGCCATGCTGGTCAGCAGTTATGTGATCTGGCGCATCTGGCTGCAACAATCGAAACTTCGACCGGTACTTTTGGCGGGACACAGCCTGGGTGAATACACCGCTTTGGTTGCCGCAGGGAGTTTGGTATTTTCCGAAGCAGTCAGCCTGGTGGCCGACCGTGCCCGCTATATGCAAGAGGCTGTCCCCACTGGACAAGGTGCTATCGCCGCGATCCTTGGCATGAAGGATGCTGCAATCGAACAGCTCTGTACCGAGCTGGCTGGTGGGCAAGTTTTGCAGCCAGTCAATTACAATGCCCCGGGGCAAGTTGCCGTCGCCGGAGATGTACAAGCAGTACAGCGCCTGGTTGAGGCAGCGCCCAAAGCCGGAGCCCGCAAAGCAATCGTATTGCCGATCAGCGTACCTGTTCACAGTGCATTGATGACTCCCGCAGCCGAACGCATGGCCGATCGCCTGCAAACGGCGACAATAGTGGCTCCAAGCATCCCGGTACTCCACAATTATCATGCACAATCAGAAACCGATCCTGAACAAATTCGGCGGGTTTTAGCCCGTCAAATCAACGCACCGGTCCCCTGGGTGAAAACGGTTATGCGAATCTGTGAGTCAGAAGTGGCCTGTCTGCTAGAATGTGGACCCGGAAAGACATTGACCGGCCTGAACAAGCGCATTAACCGTGCGGTCCCGACCTATCCATTGGCCACACCGGATCTGCTGGAGAAAACACTGCAGACCGTTACCGTTGCTGGGCAAAACAGCTAGACAACTCTTCGGGAGGAAATATGCTACAACATCAAATCTGTCTGATAACGGGCGTGTCCCGTGGAATAGGTCATGCAATCGCCTTGGCTCTGGGACTCCATCGAGCCACCATCATTGGTACTTCAACCTCACAAGATGGAGCAGAATACATCTCAAACCTATTGAACAATAATAGTATTAAAGGCAGTGGTGTTGTCATGGATGTGTCTGACAAACAAAGTGTGGATACTGCGATTCAACATGTGATTGCCACACACGGGCCCCCCTCTGTGCTGGTCAATAATGCCGGAATAACCCGGGATGGTTTATTGATGCGGATGAAAGAAGCCGACTGGGATGCGGTACTCGACACCAATCTGAAATCGGCCTACCGACTGTGCAAAAGTTTGCTGCGCCCGATGATGAAGGCACGCTTTGGACGGATTATTAACATCAGTTCCGTGGTTGCTGCGATTGGCAATGCGGGGCAGAGTAGTTATTGTGCCAGCAAATCAGGACTCATTGGTTTTACCATGTCTTTGGCACGTGAGGTGGCCTCCAGAAATATTACCGTTAACGCTGTGGCACCGGGTTTTATTGATACAGATATGACGCGAACCTTGGAAAAAGATCAGCAACAACAGCTACTTTCGCAAATCCCCCTGGGAAGACTGGGAACTGCAGATGAGGTGGCTCAAGCGGTGGTGTTTCTTGCTTCTCCTATGGCAAACTATATTACCGGTAGTACCTTGCATGTCAACGGCGGCATGTTGATGGCCTGAATTATGGTAGTTTTCGCTGTACACCAGCTTCTGTAGACCGCATAATCAGGCCTATGATTCTGCGTCAGCACATCGATGCGGCAGGGATTTTCAACTTTTTTGGAGGATTCACAACTCATGAGTAGTCTCGAAGAACGTGTCAAAAAGATCGTAGTTGAGCAATTGGGAGCCAGCGAAGATCAGGTAACACTGGCCGCTTCATTTGTCGACGATCTGGGCGCCGATTCACTGGACACCGTTGAACTGGTTATGGCTCTTGAAGAGGAGTTCAATACGGAAATTCCGGATGAGGATGCAGAAAAAATTACTACTGTCCAGGAAGCTGTTGATTACGTCAAAAAGAACAGCGAAGAATCCGCCTGACCAACACACTAGCCCAATCTACAATACGAATACAGAAACCGCCCCCTGGAGAATGGTGGCGGTTTTTCTGTGATGTCCAACCATAAGCAATGTCTGTGCACCAGAATACTGCAAGGATCACGGGTCCACCGGCTGGTTGTCTTCGCGGAGTCTATGGTGGGTATTTTGTTAGCAACTGGAGCGGATAAATGGGAAAACCTCGCGTCGTAATTACTGGAATGGGTATCATTTCTCCGCTGGGTACTGGCCTATCCGCGAATTGGGATAACGTCATCTCTGGAGTCTCCGGAATTCGAAAAATCAGTCGTTTTGATACAGCCGGATATCCAAGTCAGATTGCCGGAGAGATCTCGGATTTCACTCCGGAACAATTTTTTTCTGGCAAGGACATCCGCAAGATGGACCGATTTATCCAATTCGGTATGGTTGCGGGCATCGAAGCCTTTGCTGACTCAGGGCTCGAAGTCAATGACCAGAATGCTGACCGGATCGGGGTCTATATCGGTTCTGGCATCGGCGGCATGGAAAGTATCGAAAGATACAGTTACCAGCTGCGTGACAAAGGACCACGTCGGGTTTCACCCTTTTATGTGCCGATGAGCATCATCAACATGATCTCCGGTAACCTGTCCATTCGTTTCGGGCTAAAGGGGCCGAATCTGTCTATGGTGACGGCTTGTTCGACTTCGACCCATGCCATTGGTGAGGCTTCCAGGTTGATTGAGTACGGCGATGCAGATGTGATGATCGCCGGTGGCGCAGAAGCTGCGATCACACCAACATCGATGGCTGGATTCGGAAATGCCAAAGCACTGAGCCGGCGTAATGATGAACCGGAACTCGCCAGCTGCCCCTGGGATGTGGAGCGGGATGGCTTCGTCATGGGTGAGGGCGCCGGTGTGCTTGTTCTGGAAGAGCTGAATCATGCCCGCGCCCGCGGGGCGACGATTTATGCTGAATTGGCGGGATTCGGGATGAGTGCAGACGCACACCACATGACCAGCCCGCTACCGGATGGGGAGGGAGCATGCCGCTGCATGAGCAACGCATTGCGCAATGCAACACTCAATCCCGAAGATATTGACTATATCAACGCCCATGGCACCTCAACCCTGCAAGGAGACATCGCTGAAACCATAGCCACACGATCTGCTCTGGGCCATCATGCTGACCACGTGGCAGTTAGTTCCACCAAATCGATGACCGGCCATTTGCTGGGAGCCGCTGGAGGAATTGAAGCAATTTTTACAGCCATGGCTATTCAAAAGCAGATGGTACCACCGACCATTAACCTGCACTCACAAGACCCGGCTTGCGACTTGGACTATGTGCCAAATTTGGCCCGGGAAGTGCATATACGGGCAGCTATCAGCAATTCATTTGGTTTTGGTGGAACCAATGGCTCATTGGTGTTCAAGCGCTATCATTGAAGCGGTTTCCTTGATCGCTAGCAATATGGAAATGCATAGTATGATCCGTTCCTTGATTGCCAGGCTGTTGGCAAACATCTGTCTGGAGGGAGGTTGACAGCATAGCAGGCATGCGCCCAACTAAGCTAAAAACACTATCTTTTTTACTATCCCTGCTCCTGGCATTCCTGGCCCTGGATACGAGCTATCTGCTGTATATCGGAGGTCGCCCGATCCCCTCTTCGGATGCAGATTCAAAGGCTTTGGCAAACCCCAGTGTGACCCAGTCCACAACACGGACACTGCAAATCCCAGCAGGACAAACATTAAGCCATTTCGCACAATCACTGTACCGCAAAGGCTGGGTTCCTGAACCGTATTCGGTACGTATCTGGGCTGCTCTGGATTGGCCGGGCATGCCCATTCGTACCGGTGAATACACCATTGGTGCAAAGGATTCAATTCGTAAAATCTTGTGGACCGTGATCAAAGGCCAAGTGATCCGCTACCCATTGACCATCCCTGAGGGTCGTACCTTTCGGCAATTACTGACTCTGCTGGCAACCGCACCCCGCCTGCAGCACGAACTTGCAAACAGCAACGACAGTGAAATTATGGCCCTGTTGGGGTATCCAGGAGAACTTCCGGAGGGAAGATTTTTTCCTGACACCTACTATTATGTTGCCGGCATGAAGAGTCTCACAGTCTTGCGGGTCGCCTATTCGCGGATGCAGACCATCGTGCAGGAGGCATGGTCACAGCAGCAGAGCAATCTGGCCATTAAAACACCCTATGAAGCATTAATTCTAGCTTCAATTATTGAAAAAGAAACTGCAATAACCAGTGAGTTGGCTATAGTTTCAGCGGTATTTCACAACCGCTTGCGAAAGCATATGCGCCTGCAGACCGATCCCACAGTTATCTATGGTATGGGATCAGCATTTCAAGGCAATTTGCGTCGGCGCAACCTGCGTCAGGACACAGCCTATAATACCTATACCCGATTCGGATTGCCGCCAACGCCAATCGCACTACCGGGAAAAAAAGCCATTATTGCTGCATTGCATCCTGCAGATTCCAAAGCCTTGTATTTTGTCGCCATGGGGAACGGGCGTCATTATTTTTCCAACACACTGGCCGAACATAATCAGGCGGTGGCTCGTTATCAACGCCGCCATGGTCGCAAACGTACACCGGTGAAGCGTTCATGAAACCCTTGATCAATGCTGCCATGAAAAGAGGGTATTTTATTACCGTTGAAGGACCCGACGGAGCGGGCAAAACAACGCAACTGCCGCACATTGCGAACTGGCTTAGGGAACGAGATATCACCGTGCTGGAGACCCGGGAACCGGGGGGTACACCGCTGGGGGAAGCGCTGCGGGGCCTGCTGCTGCACGGTACGGAAGAGCCGATAGTGGCGGATGCCGAATTATTGCTGATATTTGCTGCCAGAGCCCAGCACTTGCAACAGCGAATTCTGCCGGCACTGAAGCAGGGGACCTGGGTGCTGTGTGATCGATTTACCGATGCTTCCTATGCGTATCAGGGAGGAGGGCGTGGTTTGGGTACAGCTCGGGTACAAGCGCTTGAAGCCTGGCTGCAAGGAGACTTTCGTCCGGATTTGACCCTGTTACTTGATGTGCCGGTCACGGTCAGTACCCAGCGTGCCCGTACCAGAGGTCAGCTGGATCGCTTCGAGCTTGAAACCATACACCTGCGACAAGTGATTCGTGAGGCCTACCTGCAGCAGGCTACTGTATATCCTGAGCGCATTATCACTATTGATGCTTCGCGTACAGCTGAACAGGTGCAACAGGCCATTGCCTGCAACTTGCAGGTATTTTATGAACATAGGAAGCAATGAAAATACATCCCTGGAATGAGTCACAATGGCAGTCTTTGCTCCAGTCAGGTCAGGAACTGCCACAGGTGTTGCTGTTGTCAGGCCTGTTGGGTTTGGGCAAGAACCGCTTTGCACTGTCACTGGCCGAAACGCTGCTTTGTCAACATCCCGGACTGGGGCCGATTTGCCAGGATTGCCGCAGCTGTCATCTTCTGGGTGTGGGTTCTCATCCCGATTTTCATGTTCTTAGTGCAGGGGAACAAAGCGCACTGCCGGATTTATTGCAGCACTATCGCAAACGCTACGAACAGGATGAGGTCAAACCAAGTAAAGTTAAAATGCAGATTCCAGTGGCCAGAATTCATCGATTGACCGAGGCCCTGTTTTCCTGCGCCCATACAGCCAGCTGCAAGGTAGTTCTGATCAGCCCGGCAGAACGGATGAACATTTCTGCAGCCAACGCTTTGCTTAAATTTCTTGAAGAACCGGTAGGCAATACCTATCTGTTGCTGGTTTCACATCAAGCAGAACGGTTGCCAGCGACCATCCGCAGTCGCTGCGTATCGATTCCATTTCGAGCGCCACAAAGCGAACAGGCGATCAACTGGCTGCAGCATCAACGACCCGACCTGTCGAAAGAGGTCCTACAAAGTTTACTCGACAGGGCAGGGCAGGCACCATTGACGGCTGTTCAACTCGCAGGACAACAACAACAAGCGGCTGACTGTGCATTGGATGTTGAACATTTATTTAACCAGAAAACCACAGCATCTGAGGTTGCTGAAAAATGGCAGAAAAAGAATTTTGTGGGTGAAAATCTGCAGCATTTGCAAAGACTGCTCGCCGAAATGATTCGGTTTCATTCCTCAGCACAAGTTGACTCGAGCAGTGATCAATCCGCAGTCAAGCTGACTACTTTGTTTGCAAGTTATGATCGTGCCTGCAAGGCGAGACAGGATGTACAAAGTGGCCTGGACACTCGCTTATTGGTAGAAGATCTATTGCTCACATTGTCCGGCAAAGAGCAATAGCGCATTTCTTCTTAGGGCAGCAGATGGCATAATGACACTATGGATGAAAACAGCAAC
>CAYQAP010000013.1:9630-43848 GCA_964415515.1 uncultured Gammaproteobacteria bacterium
AATTTTCCAGAGCTTTATGAAGTCCACAATCTGGTGATAGAACATGCTCGAGAACGAGGAATTTCTCACTTATTGTGCGCCGCAGTCAATCTGGAGGATTACCCACAAGTACTGTCTCTAGCCCGAGAATTTTCACATATATTCGCCGCTGTGGGCGTCCATCCGAATGAAACAGCCGGCAAAGAACCCGAAATTTCCGCGCTTACCGCACTGGCCGCCGATCCGGCTGTGGTTGCCATTGGAGAGACCGGACTGGATTTTTTTCGGAGCAAAGGCGATTTGACTTGGCAAAAAACACGCTTCATCCGACATATTGAAGCTTCCAAGCAATCCGGTAAACCATTGATTATCCATACTCGTGATGCGGAAGCAGAAACGCTTCGGATTATGCGGGAAAATGATGCGACAACAGCGGGTGGCGTGTTCCACTGTTTTACCGGGGATTGGGCCATGGCCAAACAATGCCTGGATCTGGGCTTTTATCTCTCGTTTTCCGGAATCCTGACATTCAATAGTGCCCAGCAAATTCAGGATGTTGCAAAAAAAGTTCCACTTGATCGAGTGATGGTAGAGACGGATTCTCCCTATTTGGCACCGGTGCCGCACCGCGGAAAACGCAATGAACCCGCCTTTGTTTACGAAGTGGCGGCGTTTCTCGCGCAGTTGCGTGGCATCTCTCTGGAAAAGGTTGCTGAATGCACCACAGCGAACTTTTTTCGCCTGTTCTCCAACGCCAAACGCTAAATTCCTGCAAACCATACCCTGTATGGCTGTGCCTATCGTGGCTTCGCATAATGTATATTATGTTAAATAATAACAACACCAAGCCACCACCAGTCAACTAACAGCATTATTCCACAGTGTTTTCCAGCGCAGTCTGCTCGTTCACGTAATCCTGCAGCACTTGTTCGATCGCGGCGTACCCCAGATCATGAGCCACATTGAGTGCCGTCTTACCGGCCGTGTTTTTCAGGGCTACGCTTGCCAGTTCGTCAGTCAGTGCCAGAACGGTATCCAGAGAATGGTCCAGAACCGCCTGCATGAGTGGCGTGTTTTTCTGAGCATCACGCGCATTGATATCAGCACCTAAATCAATCAGTGGCCCCACCAGTGCATCCAGATGGTGCCTGGACAACAAATGCAAAGCGGTTTGGCCTGATGCGTTGGCAACACCGACCTCAATGTTTTGATCCAGCAACGCCAGAGCAGCTTCCACGTTACCCAGTCGTATACAGCGGATCAGGACGGTTTCTCCTCGATTATTGTGAAGATCCGGATTGGCATGATATTCACAAAAGTATCTAATATCAATGGCTTCCGCACAACTTGCCAACCTGTGTAACGCGGTATTCTCTGTCCGATCCTGAATATTGGGATCGACCAGTTCCAGTTGCAATAGCTGTCGGCAAATTTCCGTATTGCCATGCATGGCGGCCAACATCAAGATAGAAAAGCCGTCATCATTGACTGCTGAAGGATTTTCCATTACTGCAGCGATTGGTTGAATGAGTTGGTGGTGACCTTCCATGCAGGCAATGTGCAGTGCTGTGTTACCGGCAACATTGGTTTGATCCGGGCTAATCCCAAGTTCTAACAGCTTCTCGACCATTTCCTGGTTGCCACCGAGCACGGCCCAGTGCAAAGCAGTCCATCCGCCCCCATCCCGCACTCCAGGATCGATGCGGCCCTGTGCACAGGCTCGCCTAAATAACAGGTCAAATAATGCCGGACTTCCTGCCCACGCTGCCAGCATCAAGCCTTTTTGGTTGACTAACTCCGGCCATTTTAATTTATATTTCAGTAGACTACATACTGTTTCTAAATTATTTTCTAAAATCGCCTCACCTAGTCCGGAGTTGCCCTCTGGGCCGACGTTGGTGTCTGCATACCCTCTATCGAGCAACATTTCAGCAACCAGGGTTTCCCCTTTTCTACACGCCAGCATGAAGGCTGATGCCAAATCGGTAACTTTGGAATCCTGCAGAATACACAACAGCGTGGCCAACTGCCCATGGCCCCCAAGTACGGCATGATGTCTGGCGGTGAGTACACCACTACTGTCTGTCAATTCTGCACAGACACCATCATCAATAAGCTGCAATACTGTGGTCAGATCTCCCAGGTGTGCGGCACGATGCAGTGTCGGAAGTGGATCTTCATGCTCCACGACGCGCGAGTTTGGTAACAGGCTTGAATCGTTAACCTCGACTCACCAGCTGATCAGTAGGGTGAACGCAACAATACAGGTGCTGGCAACAATCGCGGTAACCAGGCTGGTGATCAATAATGACCACATGTCGCGCAACATGTTATAGATTTCAGTTGTCTGTGGTTTTTTAGGGTGACTTTGCACAAGCACCGTATTATTTGTTTCAGGCAATTTTTTGGGTTCCAATAGAGTGAGCTCGATAACTGGAAGGAAATGTATAAAAAACAGACTCGCCTCTTCCTGTGCTACGGGCAGGGCTGGTCAAATTCTGAGCCATCGCATGCAGGCTCGGCCGGCCGCGATTATACGGCATAAGTGGTCCATTGATACACTCCGGATGTTCATAAAGCATTTCGTCTGTAAGCGGTACAAAAATCTGTTTTCGCATGACTATTCTCCTGCAGGTGATCCACCAGAGACCGATCTCGTTCACGGCTACCAGTAAAACCGACGGGCATGGCAAAGAGCACGTGAGAATTATGGTAAAAGGCTGGCAATAAAACGGGTTTGTACTGTAGGCTAAGATATCTCCTCTAGAGCGCGGTATCATAGTGGGTATCAGGCAGATCACCCGCGATCCTGCCGCAGGGTGAAAAAGCCGTCAACCATCAGGAGAGAAGTATGTCAAGAATCATCGCCATCGTTGAAGACGAAGAAGACCAACGGGAGAATTACGCAGACGCACTTACCGCCAGGGGCTTTACTGTACAGAGTTATCGCAATCGCAGTGAAGCCAGCTCCGGGTTTGCCCGCTGCCTGCCGGATCTGGCCATCCTCGATATTATGCTTGAAGATGAAATGGATGGAGGTTTCGATCTGTGCCGCGAGCTTCGTGCATTATCACCCCACCTGCCCATCATCTTCCTAACCTCCAGAAATAATGATATTGATCGTGTATCAGGGCTGCGTCTCGATGCCTGGGATTACATCACCAAACCGGTTAGCCTTGAGTTTCTGGCAGTCCGGGTCAGTTCACTATTTCGCATTGTCGATACTGTAAAGCATTCAGACCCTGAAGATACCGCCTTGCGCATCGGTGAACTGGAACTCGATCCAGGCAGCATGTCGGTAAGCTGGCAACAACAAAACCTGAGTCTTACCCTAACTGAATTCTGGTTGGTCGAAGCACTCGCCAGGCGACCCGGTCAAGTAAAGACCTATGATGTATTAATGCAGGTCACCCGACAGACCTATGTCGAAAAAAACACTATTAACGGTTATGTGCGCCGGGTCAGAAAAAAATTCAAGGAAATCGACAAGGAGTTCTCCATGATCGAAACCGTATTCGGCATCGGTTATCGCTGGAAGCCCTCCTTATCTGTGACAAGACCCTGATCTGTGACAAGACCCTGATCTGTGACAAGACAATGCGTATTGCCCTGCGCGCCAGAATCCGCAAGCGACTTAGAACCGTGTTCGGTCGTTTGTTGGGGATATTGTTTGCGGAAAAGCTGTCAAATGTTCCGATTGTTGAGAAACAGCTTCACAGAATATTGCTTGTGCGTACCAATCACAGGATCGGCAATCTGTTATTCCTGACACCACTGCTACGTGCTTTGCATGACCGCCTTCCAGACTGCCGGATTGATCTGCTCATTGGGCTGCAGGCCGCACATTCGCTATTCCAGCCGCTTCCGGGCATCGGCAGGGTTTATGTGATACCGAAGCCTGCCATAACCACCTTGCCACAGATCATTCAGCTGTTGCGTTGCTTGCGACACAATAACTATGATTTATCGATCGATCCCAACGGCAAATCGGCCAGCGGCAGGTTGGTCATGGCGTTGCTTGGATCCCAATGGAAACTGGGCTTCAAGGTTGAAGGTTCCTGGTCGCCACTAACCCACAGTATCCCCCTGCCCCGGGAAATATTGCATGAAGCCGGGCGCCCCTTGTTGCTGTTGTCGAGCCTACAAGGGGGGAAGCAGATTGCTCCGGTAGCAACGCTGCAATTGGCCTTAAGCGAGGAAGAAAAACGCCAAGGTGCTCAAATCCTGCAGTCTGCACTGGCCACCCAACTGCTTCAGGGCCCCGACACTCCCGTTCTCGGTTTGTTCAGGTTCGCCAGGCGTGATAAACGAATAGCGGATCAATGGTGGTTATCCTGGATCCATGAATTTCGACTGCTCGCCCCGCACATTCATATACTGGAGGTTTTATCACCGGATGCCTCAGGGCCACTGCTCAAGGGGTCCGCCATCGTACAGATCACAAATTTGCGTTTACTGTCGGCAGTGCTGTCCCAACTCGATGCTTTTATCTGTGCCGACACCGGACCCATGCATCTGGCCAGCGCCGCCGGAGCACCTACCATCGCACTGTTTAATACCACATCACCGGATCAATACGGCCCTGTGGGTACGCAGGATATGGTGTTGCAGCAACCTCAATTCTCTGTTTCAGCCCTGGCCAGGGTCGTCTGCAACCACATGCAAAAGACCAGGCTACAGGATGGGGATACTGACACTCGGTCTTCTGAAGGTTTGCAACCATGAAGTGGTACCAACGGGCAACGTTTACCATTCGATCAAAGCTGCTGTTGGTCATTCTCGCACTGCTGCTTATCCCCTGGATGGGTTACCGTTATGTACGCGAAATGAAGATCTTTTTACTGCAAGGTCAAGAAGATGTCCTGTTATTGACCGCTCGTGCTGTCGCCACCGTCCTGCATGACCGAAAGAAGCTATTCTCCAGAGAAACCGGGGTCCCGAAATTGCTCGGTGACCAAACCAGCCTGTATGCCTATCCATTAGCAAATCTCATTGTACTTGACGGCAAAATTACCGATTGGGGTGACGCTGTTACCCAGGTGCAACGCTATGTGGATGACACACCACTACAGTGTACGATCGATGCAGATCCAGATAATTTCTCTTTCTACCATATTCTGGGATATTACCAGCGCTATACCTATGCTTTCTTTGAGGTAACAGATGACCAGGTGGTATTGCGCGACCCTGCCCTGCTCCGACTTGATAACAGTGACCAGATTCGGCTGATTGTCGAAGACCCTGGCGGCACGCTGCGCCGCTATCTGATGGTGGGACGCAACCCAGGGCGGATGAGTGTCTACCTGATGGACAAATCCTGGAAATATTCGATTACAGGTGAACCATTTTATGACATCGCTGCCGTACTGTCTCGAACCTCAAATGGCTATTCCGTAGAAGTGAGAATTCCCCGATATATTATCAATTCCTATTCCAAAGCGGCTTTTCGTGTGGTTGATGTCGATGATCGGAAAAACCGCAAGATCATCAGAGAGATCACAACTTCTCCTGATTCTACGGGTCAGCATATGGGGCGTGTTTTGCTGCATTCTCCGGAAATATCAAATATTCTGATCGGCCTGAATCGCCCCAGTGCCAGAATCTGGATTATCGATAAACAGCAGCAGGTGCGGGCTGTGGTCGGTGGATTTTCATCCGGAACCAGTCTCAATATCCCGACGCAGGAAGATCAGCAGCCATGGCTGATACGCTGGTTTGGCAAACTGATAGCACCCTTGTATCGTCTGGTTCTGAATTCACCACCGGTTGACTTTCAGGACATACCGGAAGAATCTGAATTTCGCCGGGATCCCGTGTTCACCGATGTTTTGGCGGGCAAAACCCGGGTTCAACGGCGCTCTTCAGTCGACGGCAAGGCGCTTATTCTGATGGCAGCACATCCGGTCTGGTCCGGCACTGAAGTGATGGGGGCTGTGATTGTTGAACAAAGTAGTAATGATGTTCTGGCCTTGCAGGAAAAGACGCTTGAGAATATGACTACCTTTAGCTTATTGGTGTTTCTGTTTCTGGCCACTGTGTTGCTGATGTTTGCCTGGCGGTTAACCACACGTATTGCAACCATGCGCAATGAAACCGAGCAAGCGATCAGCGCAGAGGGTCGGGTTGTGCAGTCAGCCTTGAACAGCAACATCCTGGTTCAGGATGAGCTCGGCGACCTTTCACGAAGTATTTCCAGCATGCTGGGTCGGCTCTCCCAATACACCCAGTATCTTGAGTCCATGCCCGATACGCTGGCCCACGAACTCAACAACCCATTGAATGTTGTACAGTCATCACTGGAAAATCTGATCAAGGAACATGATGATATCACCGACAGCAAATACTTGAAACGTGCTCAAAATGGGGTAACCAGACTGAAATCCATTCTGGTACGCCTTACCGAAGCCATGAATCTGGAAGAAGCTATACACAGCGAGGATCTGGACGTATTTGATCTGGCTTCACTGGTAAAAAGCTACATTGATGGTTATCGACTAACCTTGCAAAATCGCTCTATCAACCTGCAGATAGATGATGAGCTTCGCTTACCCATTGAAGGTTCCCCGGACCATATCGCACAGATGCTCGACAAATTAATCGACAATGCTGCGGAATTTAGCAGCGAGCATGAACCAATCGTGGTGCGAATGGAACAGCAGGATGCCTGGGTTTGTTTGCACTTCATCAACCAGGGATCGCCCATTCCGGAGGACCTGCTGGAACATATTTTCGAACCCATGATTTCGATCAGTCGACCCAACGCACTGCATGCACATTTGGGACTGGGGCTGTATATTGTCAAGTTAATCGCCAGCCACCATCATGGCACGGTGCAGGCCAAAAATGTCGGTGATCCACCCAGTGTGGAAATTCTCGTTCGATTCCCGGTGTTCAGTAGCCTAACCACATAATCCGGCGGTAGCAATCCAACCAATGATGGTGATTGATCTTTGTGGAAAGTGGTACCGGGGACGGGACTCGAACCCGTAAGTCCTATTGGACGCAAGATTTTAAGTCTTGTGTGTCTACCAGTTCCACCACCCCGGCACAATACTGGCGCGATTATAACCCAACTCGAACGATCTACTGCAGGGATCAGCAGCTATCCGGGTTCATTCTGTGAACCGCGGTTCTGCCAACAATCGATGCTGTGCAGCTCCCTACTGAGTACCGAAGCTGAGCTCACCATGGTTGATGCCCCAGCAACTGGGACAACCCATTCTCGGACCAGGACGAGTTATCTATTCGGCTAACGACAACAGCGAAGCATTTCCACCTGAAGCCGTGGTATCTGTACTTACGCAACGCTCAACGGCGAATCGATAGAGGTAGTTTGGGCCGCCCGCTTTGGGACCGGTACCCGAATAGCCCTCACCACCGAATGGTTGCACGCCGACCACGGCACCGATCATGTTGCGGTTGACATAGATATTTCCCACCCGCGCACGAGCTACAATCCGGTGTACTGTCGATTCAATCCGGCTATGAATGCCCAGAGTCAGGCCGTAGCCGGTTTGATTAATGGTATCAATGACTTGATTAAGCTCGCAGGCTTTGTAGCGGGCGATATGCAGCACCGGACCGAAAATTTCTCGTTTAAGATCAGCAATCGAGTCGATTTCTATAACAACGGGGGCCACGAAATAACCAGTGCTGGCCACTGCAGATAACGGTGCAGTATGTATTTTCCGCCCTGCAGCACGTTGTAGCTCTATATGATCGATGATGTTTTGCCGGGCCTGTTGATCAATGACAGGGCCCAGGTCGGAGCTGAGCATATCAGGATCGCCCGTAGTGAGTTCAGCCATCGCGCCCTTGAGCATGGTGATCATGCCATCGGCAATGTCTTCCTGCAGGTACAGCATACGCAGTGCCGAACAGCGCTGGCCAGCACTTTGGAAGGCAGAAGCGATGACATCCTGAACCACCTGTTCGGGTAACGCTGTGGAATCGACCAACATGGCATTAATACCGCCGGTTTCGGCGATCAGCGTGGCAATAGGTGCTTCACGGCGGCTTAAAGACTGCTGGATTATTCCGGCAGTTGCCGTGGAGCCGGTAAAAGCAACTCCGGCTACCTGCGGATCAGCAGTAAGTTGGCCACCTACACTGCCGTCACCGGGCAATAACTGCAACACGGCTTTGGGAACACCAGCCTGATGCAATAACTGAACAGCAAAGCTGGCTATCAAGGGTGTCTGCTGCGCCGGTTTGGCCAATACCGAATTGCCAGCCATCAGGGCGGCACTGATCTGACCGGTAAATATTGCCAGTGGAAAATTCCAGGGACTGATACAGACTATGATCCCTTTGCCATGCAGGGACAGGGTATTTTTTTCCCCCGTAGGGCCGGATAATTCCATCGCCCCCGCGAAATCCAGGCTACCGCGCAGGGCGTAATAGCGTAGAAAATCTATGGCTTCACGCAGCTCAGCCACCGCATCAGCCAATGTCTTGCCGGCTTCACGGATACACAATTCCAGCAGCTCATTTTTATTTGCCTGATACAGGTCGGCAGCCTTGCACAAAATCTCGCTGCGAGTTTTGCCACCCATCGCATCCCAGTGATCCTGACAGGCCGCTGCCGCAGCAAGTGCCACTGCGATATGTTCAGGCGTGGCAGGACTGACCATGCCGGCAGGTTCTGACAGTCGAGCTGGATTTTCTACTATCTGGTACGCCGCTACCGGCAAATCATCACCAACCACCAATGGCGCAGCCTGCCACTGTTTGTTGACGAATGATGCTGATGCTCGGGCTAATCCGCTCAGTACTTGGTTGTCCGCAAGATTCAAGCCTGCGGAATTCTTTCTCTGCACACCATACAGATCTAACGGCAGTGGAATTGAAGGATGGCGGTAATCGGTCGGTGCCAACGATCGTAGCTCTGCTGCAGGGTCAGCCACAACTTCTGCTATCGGTAAAGTCTTGTCTACCAGACGATTGACAAAAGAATTGTTGGCGCCATTTTCCAGCAAACGACGTACCAGATAAGCCAGCAAATCTTTGTGGGCACCGATGGGGGCATAAATCCTGCAACGCTGCCCACATTGCTGCACGACCTGGTGATAAAGCGCTTCCCCCATGCCATGCAGGCACTGAAATTCAAAGTCCGAACGGCCTTTGGCATAGTGCAATATCGAAGCCACAGTATGGGCATTGTGGGTGGCAAACATGGCATAAAAGGCCTTCGGTTGGGCCAGCAACTTGCGGGCACAAACCAGATAGCACACATCAGTATTCAGTTTGCGCGTATAGACCGGATAATCCCGATAACCCAGGACCTGTGCAGCCTTGATTTCGGAGTCCCAGTATGCCCCTTTAACCAAACGAATCATTAGTTTTTTATTGCTTTTTAAGGCGATGTCAGCAAGCCAGTCCAGCACCGCAGGTGCCCGTTTTTGGTAGGCCTGCACCACAAATCCCAAGCCATCCCAGTTTTGCAACTTCGGATTCTGGGCCAAGCGCTGTAATAACACCAACGATGGTTCGAGCCGGTCTGCTTCTTCAGCATCAATCGTCATCCCGATACCCGCCGCCTTGGCTGCTTGAGCCAGTATCAGTAACCGGGGAATCATTTCGTCCAGCATGCGGCTCATCTTGGCGAATTCATAGCGTGCATGCAAAGCAGAAAGCTTGACCGAGATGCCTGGATTTTGTTCGCACGCCTTGGCTGTGGCACTGCCACCAATCAGGGCGATGGAATTGCGATAAGCCTGAAAGTAGTGATCGGCAGCTTCTGCCGTGCGTGCCGCTTCCCCGAGCATGTCGTAGGAATACAGAAAGCCCCTGGCCTGCAGTTTGTGGGCTTTTTTCAATCCTGCTGCCATCGTTTCGGCGAGGACAAACTGGTGCCCCATGATACCCATGGCCTTGCTGACGGCCTTGCGGATTAACGGCTCCCCGCTGCGGGATGCCAAACGCGTCAGGCTGGCGGTCAAATCCTGTTTTTCGGTGTGATCCATAGCGATGAATTTACCAGTCAACAGCAGCCCCCAGGTGCTCGCATTGACCAGCAGTGACTCACTTTTTCCCAGGTGGGAACGCCAGTTCGCCGCACCTAGTTTGTCCTTGATCAAGGCATCGGCTGTCCGACCATCGGGCACGCGCAACAGCGCTTCGGCCAGACACATCAGGGCAATGCCTTCCCGACTGGATAACTTGAATTCCTGCAAGAAAGCATCCAGCCCACCGTGTGCCGTCTTGTCACTACGGATCGTCTCTACCAATTCTGTAGCTGTTTTCTGGATTGCTGCCTGCGGCACTTCATGCTTGCCCAGGGCTGCCAGCAATCGCTGCACGCATACGGATTCATCGGCTTGATACAGTGCGGTTATCGCTTTTCGAAGCGGCTCATCGGCGCCGGGCAATGGATCATATTTCATGACAAAGACGCTCCGAAATATCCATCCTGCTTTGGCATCCAGTTCGACAATAATTACCCATGATTTGAATCCACCTCATGCAACCAGTCATCAATCAAGCACCGGGAGATCGAGTCTCGCCGTGGCAAACGCAGGTCGGAGTCCGAATCTCCCCATTCACCAAAGCTTCGTACCTGCTTGGTACTGAACCAGGCAGCATGTTGCAATTCGTGACTGCTGAAATTCAGCGTAGAGTTCACTGCTTTGGCCTTGAACCCCAACATCAGTGAAGACGGAAAAGGCCAGGGCTGTGAGCCTTGGTAAGTGATCTCGCGAATACAAACTCCGGCTTCCTCAAAGACTTCCCTCGCCACAGCCTGCTCCAGGCTTTCTCCAGGTTCCACGAAACCGGCCAGCACCGAGTATGCCCCTTCGGGCCAGCTGGACTGACGACCCAGCAAGATCAACGGTTGGTCAGAGCTCTCAGTCCGGGACTCAATGCACATAATGACTGCAGGGTCGGTTCGGGGAAAGCTGTCGCGAGCACAATCAGGGTTCTGACAACTGCGCATATACCCGCCCTGAACCGATTGAGTCTGAGTGCCACAATATCCACAGAATCGTTGGCTGTGATGCCAGTGCACCATGGCTCTGGCATAAGCCAGCAAGCCGGTATCTTGCCGTGACAACAATGGCTCACACTGACGCAAATGCAGCCACTGGTTCTCCGGCTTCAAGAGCGGTGGTTGTTCGCGCTCTTGCTCCGGGATTTCGACAGCAAAGACCGGCAACCCTTCCTCCAGACCCAGCAAAATACCCATGCTTGCGTGTTCAAGAACTTGCTGTGCTTCCTGCCCTTGCAGTCGAATCACCCGCTCCCCGGTCTCACAGGGCTGGGCTATCAGGTGCAACAGTTTCCAGACAGGAAGTACACTTTTTTGGGGGTGGTGTATTTGCTCTTCCAGCCAGACAGGGTTCTTGCGCAATTCACCCACACGATCGAGATTCATACCCGAATAGGCAATGGGGTTGCTACGCTTTACCATGTCTGGGCCACAGGCTTATCTCAATCAAAAACTCCAGGTGCATTATAGCCGTCCTGCAGGATGCCATGGAACCGATTTCCAGTGCTCAATGATTTTCAACAAATACGTCGGGTGGCGTGTAGGACACCATTGTTGTTGATTTGAACAAGGCCCAGCTCATTACCACACCCGCAGTCCAGCTCTGACGGGTACCGACCAAGGGACTGTCGACAAATATTGCCCCATTCAGGTCATCAAATCGGGTGAAAAAAATTATTCGGTAGTTGCTCGTCTCGTGTTGTAGGGTAGCGGCAAAGCGGCTCCCGGCAAATCCTGCAGCCGCTCGAAAAGCGGGTCTGTCAAGGGTTGAGAACTCCGGTGCCACACCGTAGTAATAATTATGGAATTGACTGCTGCCAAATTCCAAACCCGCAGTCAAACCCAGTCTCCATGGTTGCGGCCCACCAAAAAGATCCCGGTAATACGTTAAATGCGGTGAAAATGTCATTCCTGCACTGCCCAAACCATGGTCGATTGCCAAAACACTGCGTGCTGGAAAATTGGCGATAAGACTTTGTGTTGCCTGGTGCTTTGACCAAAGCTGGATAGCCAAAGAAGGCCCCAATTGCACAGTAGCGGGCTGATTGGGCATACCTTGGCGCTCCGGGATCTGGCTGCTTCGAGCCGGAATATTGGCATCTGCACTCAGCTCCAGCTTCATGCTTGGAGAGGCAAACAATTTGCCCCGAACCCCACGGTCATCCACCTGCAAGAATCGACCTCGATAGATGGGCAGCAAAAACGGAAACAGATAACGTTGGCTACTGCTGGCACCCCGATAATACGGCACGCTTATGGCCCCACCGCCCACAGACAGCTCCCACAATGGCTTTTGTGCAGCATTCGCACAGTTCGACAGGCTGCCTATCACCAGCAGCATGCCTGCGACGATTCCTATTCTGGAGCTGGTCATTACAGTTTATGGAAGATCCGAAGTGGTAAGCAGCAATGGCCTGCCATCCACACGCTTGTGACAACACGTGGGCACAGGTTACGGGAGTGGGCCGTACCGCACCGTAAATAGATACCGATGAGGCTGACAAACATCGGCAGTTTCTCTATTCCCGGACAGACTCCTAACCCGAGTCTGGAGAAAAATCGGTATCAAGCACCGTAGTGATCACGCGCTTGTACTCGAAATAGACTATATACCCACGATATTGCCACCGGCTAATCGGTGGTTGCCCGACAGCGGCTAATTTTTTTAATGGTTGACCAAACTTGGCAAGTACATCGCTCATGAGTTGATTGTTATGGGGCACTCTGTTGTTATTGTTCTGTGCTGCAAAAGCGTTATTTGGTAACAGCAACCAGCTGCTGGTAGCAGCCACCAGCAAAAGTGCCCGGTAACATTTTCTGTCGGCTACTGCATGTCGCATGGTATTCACCCCCAGCTTCCACAAATAACAATATTTGTGCCCGCTTTACCGCTCAACCCTTGAAGCGGCTAAAAATCAATGTGCTGTTCGCTCCACCAAACCCAAAACTGTTGGACATGATCGTATTGAGTGTAATGTTACGCGTAATCCGTGTGACAACAGGCATGTCACCAACCACCGAATCTAATTCGGTAATATTAGCAGAAGCCGCGATAAAGTCCTTTTCCATCATTATCAGCGAATAAATCGCCTCATTGGCTCCAGCGGCACCGAGTGCGTGCCCGGTCAGCGACTTCGTGGAACTGATGGGTGGAATTGCCTCCAGAAAAACATTGCGCACTGCTTCCAACTCCTTTAAATCACCAATGGGTGTGCTGGTGCCATGAGCGTTGATATAGTCGATGGGTTGGTCAATCGTTGCCAGCGCTTGATGCATACAGCGTTCAGCACCTTCTCCAGATGGCTGTACCATATCGTGGCCATCCGAAGTAATGCCATATCCGGTCAGTTCGGCAAGAATATTGGCACCACGTGCCTGGGCATGTTCTAGCGCCTCGAGTACCAGCACGCCACCGCCACCGGAGATTACAAATCCGTCGCGAGTGATGTCGAAAGGCCTTGATGCAGTTTCAGGTGCATCGTTGTAGTGTGAAGACAATGCCCCCATCGCATCGAACATAGAGGACATGCTCCAGTGCACTTCCTCACCACCGCCAGCAAACATCAGATCTTGCTTACCCAGCAAGATTTGCTCGGCAGCATTGCTGATACAGTGTGCACTGGTCGAACAAGCAGAGCTAATGGTATACGCTGTGCCCTTGATTTTATATGCCGTGCATAAACAAGCCGCATTGGTGCTGGCCATGGTACGAGTAACCATGTAAGGGCCGATACGTCGTACGCCTTTGCTCCTGAGAATATCTGCCGATTGCACCACATTTGCGGTTGAAGCCCCTCCTGTACCCATGATCAGACCAGTACGAGGATTGGAAATATCAGCTTCTTGCAACCCTGCATGCTGGATGGCTTCCTGCATGGCAATATAACAGAATGCCGCACCATTGCCCATAAAACGTCTTACTTTGCGATCAATCAAACCTTCGATATCAATCGTAACAGGCCCACAGACCTGAGACCGAAAACCCAGTTCGGTGTATTCATCGCTGTAAACAATTCCGGATTTTCCCTGGCGCAAAGAAGCCGTTACTTCCTCTTTGTTATTCCCGATACTGGAAACAATACCAAATCCGGTTACCACTATCCTGCGCATGTTGTACCCCGCTCAGAACCCATTCGTTGATGTAAATAATCCTACCCGCAAATCTTTGCCAAGGTAGATCTCACGTCCATCTACTTCCACCTTGCCATCGGCTATTCCCATAACTAGTTTGCGCATAATAACGCGTCTCAGATCCAATGTGTATCTGATTACTTTTGCATTTGGTACCACCTCACCAGTGAATTTCACCTCTTTGCTGCCCAGTGCCCGACCTCGACCTTTGCCCCCCATCCAACCCAGATAGAAGCCAACCAATTGCCACATGGCATCCAGACCCAAACAGCCCGGCATCACCGGGTCCCCTTCAAAGTGGCAACCGAAAAACCACAGATCGGGATGAATATCAAGCTCGGCGACAATTTGTCCCTTGTCATACCGACCTCCACGTTCATTGATTTCGGTAATACGATCGAACATCAGCATCGGTGGCGCGGGCAATTGAGCATTGCCGGCGCCGAACAGTTCTCCGCGCGCGCATTGCAGCAATTCCTGGTAACTGAACTGAGACTGTCTGCTGACTGTCATCTCTTCTCTCGGTCTACTGCAGGGATGGGTTGTTGTTATCTAGAAACTCATTCAAGGTCTATTATTTTACTGAGACACCACATTCTACCCTGTAATGCCTGTACTGCGAAACAATCGATTATTTCGTCATCATGCAAAATACCATGTTATGAACAAGTCAATTAGCCTTGATTTTCCAGAATCATCAATGGGTCAATCTATCTGCGCTCCAGGCTTGTCTATTCGAAAGGAAAAAGCGCGACTTGCTCCTTTTGTAATCAACTAGATGCAGGGAGAATCCAGGCCAGCATTAGTGACAATATCAACACCGCCGAGATGTTGCCAAACATCACAATGGCTGCCACATGTTCAGGATCCCGCCGGTAGTGCTCCGCCATGATAAAGTTCAATACCGCCGGTGGCAGGACTGAAAATAAGGCCAACTCCTGCATTTGCAGCATGGGAAGGGTCAGCCAGGGGCGGATCAGCAGAAATACCAGCAAACCTGATAAGGGGCACAACAAACCACCCAGTAGTCCGACACGCAGTTGCGACAAGCTTGCCTTGGCCAAGCGCACACCCAGACCGAATAATAACATGGGTACAGACGCTTGGCCGAGCATACGGATCCCAGTATCCAGTGCAGCCGGAACCAGTAACCCACTGAGATTTACCGCCAAACCAGCCACCAGGGCCAATACCACGGGTGATTTGAACAAATCAGCGATATCATGCTTACCACTGTACATCCATAAGCCAAGGGTGAAGTTCAGCAAATTGGTCAGGAGGAACACGATGACTGCCGCCCCCAGAGCCTGTTGACCAAACGCCAGCAAAGCCATTGGAAGCCCTATATTTCCAGTATTCGTAAACATGATAGGTGGGAGAAAACTACGCCAGTTGTACCCAAAATAGCGTGCCAGCGGCCAAGACAATAGACCAGAGCCCAACACCACGGCGAGAGCGGCCAGACTAAGCCCCTGATAATGAACCAGTTCAAAGCTTTTCTGCGAGATCACATTGAAAATCAGTGCCGGAATTAAAATTGACATGGTAATACGCTGGGCCACATCCATATCGGGCCGACGCAACAGGGCATAGCCGAATCCGGTTGCGACAATCGAGAACATCGGGAATACGATGTTAAAGACCTGTGACCACATATTGTCGGCTCAGCTTGAATCAGGCAACGAGAATAATGTGAAGACTGCGCGGACCGTGGGCACCCTGCTGCAGTGTTTGCTCGATATCGGCCGTTTTTGATGGGCCGGTAATCATATGCACGGCCCGGAACTCGCCCCCATCAGCGGCCCGCAACAGCGGCCAAAGCTCTTCCTGCTGACCCAACAGCTGCTCAGAGCGAACCACGGCAATGTGGTGTTCGGGCAAGAATAGCGCAGAACTTGGTCGGTCCTTGCGCCCGGGAATAACCAGTGTTCCGGTCTCGGCAATGGCCGCCAGTACCCCGGTAACCACCACATGATCCCCATGGCCTGCGATTCTTCGCTCGACTGAGAACGTACTGGATTCATCCAGCCAATCCAGATCGGCACCACTGATGATGATTTTTGCAGGCCATTGCCGGGTGGTGAGATACGCTGCAATTGCAGTACAGACATCGGCAGTTGTCACTGCCCTGTCCACACTGGCCCCGACTGCAGTGGCGTGACGGATAAATAACTCGGCCAGCGTACCCTGCCCCCGTTGCATCTGCAGGTGTGGCCGGTGTTGACGCAGTCGGGATTCCAGACTCTCGGTTATCGCAGCCGGCAAGGTACCCCGGCTCAGGGAATGTCGGATTTGATCGAGAATAGCCTGGCGAGAAGATTCATCACTCATGATCGGTCTCCCCGTTTCCAGGCCGAAACAAATCCACCGCCTTGAGGGGCGGGCAAATCACGCTGCCGGGTCCATGCTCCGGCCAGCGGCCAACGATGCAACACGCCTCGACGAGCCACCTTGCCCATCATCCATGCACTGGCATCATTAAAAAAACGATACCATGAAGGATGTTGCGCAAGCATCGCCCACAGTTGCACCGCCCAGCGTGATCGCCGGCTGTCGACCCGATCACTGAACCCGCGTTGTCGCAGACGGCGCAGTAGCGAGGGCAAAGGAATCTCCATGGGGCAAACCTGCTGACAATGACCGTTCAAGGTACAGGCATGCGGCAGATCATGGGCTTCCTGCATGCCCAACATAAGGGGAGTCAATACAGAACCGATGGGTCCAGGATAAACCCAGCCATAGGCATGACCACCGATCGCCGTGTACACCGGACAATGATTGAGGCAGGCTCCGCAGCGAATACAACGCAAAGCTGCTCGAAACTCCGTTCCGAGCAGCGTAGAGCGGCCGTGATCAACCAGAATAACATGGTATTCCTCCGGCCCTGCGCCCTGCTCGGCTCGAGCCGGACCATTGTACAGAGTGGTGTAGACCGATAAGGGCTGGCCTGTCGCACTGCGTGCCAGCAGCCGCAGCAGAACACTTAAATCCTCGAGATTGGGAATAACTTTTTCAATCGAGGCCGTAACAATATGGACGCGTGGCAAGCTGCTGCAAAGATCGCCATTGCCTTCATTAGTGACCAATACGTGAGCACCAGTTTCTGCGAGCAGAAAATTGGCCCCGGTGATGCCAATATCGGCCTTGAGAAAAGCTTGGCGCAAGACTTCTCGGGCCTCATTAACCAGCCCGGCTACCGACCCATCGCGCGCTCGTTTCACGTTCTTGTGATGTTCGGCAAACAACACTGCCACTTGATCTCGCGTTTTATGCACCGCAGGGGCAATAATATGACTGGGCGGCTCTTTGGCAAGCTGAATAATGTACTCACCCAAATCGGTTTCGGTGACTTCGAAATCGGCCACTTCCAGGGCTTCATTGAGGGCAATTTCTTCAGAAACCATAGACTTGCCCTTGATTATATGCTGCGACTTGCTATCACGACAGATCTTGACCACAATGTCTCTGGCCTGCTTTGGGGTCTGCGCCCAGTGGACCTGTCCACCGGCGGCGATCACCTGCTGTTCATAACGCTCCAGGTAATAATCGAGATGTTCAAGGCTGTGTTGTTTGATTTCATGACCCAGGCGTTGCAATGTGGAAAATTCAGGAAGCTCGGCAATAGCTTTGGCCCGCTTGACCACAAAACCTTCACGCACTTGCGCCAATGCCCGGCACAGATCACGATTGTGTAGAGCTTTTTCGGCATTCTCCGCAAAGACTCTGGTGGTCGATTTCATGCCTGGTCCTCACCAATGCCCGGTTGTCCGGTAGCACCGGCCAACAATTCGGCGACATGGTAGACCTTCGTTTGGTCACCGGCCCGTCGCAAACCACCGGCAATATTCAGCAAGCACCCCAGATCACCACCGCTGATCAGGTCTGCTCCGGTATTGGTTAATGCGGTCTGTTTGTTTGCCAGCAAGCGCGCAGAAATATGCGGGTATTTGACACAAAATGTCCCCCCGAATCCGCAACAACTAGTGGCTTCTTTTGGAGTCGTCAGGGTAAGGCCTTCGAGTGTAGCAAGCAAAGTCCGCGGTTGCTCAAACACACCCATTTCCCGCACTCCCGAACAACTGTCATGATAGGCGACCGTGATCTGCAGTGGTTGTGAAGGGAGTTTATAACTGCAGATATCCACCAGAAACTGGGTCAGCTCGAAGGTTTTATTGGCCAGTTGCCGAGCCTGTTCGAGCATCTCAAGGTCATCAGCAAACAGTTCCGGGTAATGATGTTTAATCATGGCAGCGCACGACCCGGAGGGTGCTACCAGGTAGTCATAAGAGCCAAACACTGTGATCATCTGGCGGGCTATGGCCCGAGCTGAGGCATCATCGCCACTGTTAAATGCCGGTTGCCCACAACAGGTCTGCCCTTCCGGAACCACTACCTGGCAGCCGGCTGCTTCCAGCAGCCGGGCACTGGCAAAGCCCACAGCAGGCCGAAACAAATCAACCAGACAAGTCGCAAATAAGGCAACCCGAGGTCGCAGTTTTGCCTGATTTTGTGTCCCCTCAGATGAAAGCTGCATTGAACACTCCCCTGAACGATTACTGGAATCACCACAAAGCTATGGTATCTGACTCTCCAGCGCTTGGGTAGGAGAGATATTCGATAACGACAAACTGCAATTCCTCACGCAATTTCCCAGATTAACTCCAGCAAGGTATTGGGGCTATTGGATTTTTTATTGAGTATTGAACGAAGGGACAAGAAAAAGGTGGGTTATCGGACACCCTATGAAGTCTTGTTTAAACCAAGACTTCGTTATCTGTTGTACTTGGTAGTTGAATCCTGGTGATGATAGAACAAGAGAAATTCCGGTTATCTTTATCACCTCTCGCAATGCCTCTGAGGATGAGGGACGCAATCGTGTTTTTTGGAAGAAGTTAGCCCGACTGTCCAGGAATTGGCATCGACCGGTTTGTTGCTCCTGCAAAACCGGCACTTTCACTATCCATGGCGGTCGCCGACAGAGAAGCTATGGTCAGCAATACATCCACCGTAACATTATGTTCGTGACAATGGCAAAGATGGTTGCCGACACCTCCCTCAATCTGCTACTGTGCTGCATGACAAAACACGGGCGATCAAGTAGGCGCCTACTTGGTGCCTATAAAGAATGTTGATCAACCGCCTCACTCTTGAAGCACCATAACCCAAAGACACAACGACAACTATCAATAGAGGAGAATCATTTATGAAACCTGTACGATCTTTACTATTCGGTGCGGCTGCGGTGGTCCTGGCTGCCACCACAGCCTTTACCCCGGCAGTGGCTAAAACTCCCACAGATATGCTGGTAATTGCCAACCGGATCGACGATATCACGACGCTGGACCCGGCCCAATCATTCGAGTTTGCGGGTAGTGATGTCAGTCGTAATGTCTACGGGAAGCTGGTCAATTTTGATCCCGCCGACCTGGACAAAGGGTATGTGCCGGACCTGGCCACCAGCTGGGCCGTGTCTGAAGACGGCAAGACCATCACCTTCACCATGCGTGATGGTGTGAAATTTGTCTCCGGCAACCCGGTCACTGCGAAGGACGCAGAATTCAGCTTGCGTCGTGTGGTTATCCTGAACAAAACACCATCATTTATTTTAACCCAATTTGGATTTACTCCAAAAAATGTCGAACAGACCATTGTTGCAACCGATAATAAAACGCTGAAAATAACGACCGACAAGCGTTTTGCAACATCCTTCGTACTTAACAGCCTAACCGCCACCGTCGGCGGTATTGTCGACAAGAAAACCGTTATGGGACATGATGTCAATGGCGATTTGGGTAACGAGTGGCTGCGCACACACACCGCCGGTTCCGGTGCGTATACATTGGGCAGCTGGAAACCAAATGAATCCATCACACTGATTTCCAACCCCAATTTCTTCCGTGGTGCCCCGGCGATGAAACGCGTCGTGGTCCGTCATATACAAGAAAGTGCCACCCAGCGCCTGCTGCTGGAACGCGGTGACATTGATGTGGCCCGCAATCTGAATCCCGATGATGTTGCCGGACTCGCCGGCAAGGAAGGTATCGCGATCGACAGTGAATTGCGCGGTCGCCTGATGTACATCTCGATGAATCAAAAAAACCCGATTTTGGCCAAACCCAAAGTGATCAAGGCCATGAAATATCTGATTGACTATGAAGGAATGCAAAACAGCTTCCTCAAAGGTCAATACACCGTGCACCAGGCTTTCCTGCCGGCAACATTCCTTGGTGCCATCGACGACAAGCCTTATTCGCTGAATGTAGCAAAGGCTAAAGCCTTGCTGGCAGAAGCCGGCTACCCCAACGGGTTTACAGTCAATATGGCCGTGCGCGAAGCCCAGGAGCGGATTGAGATCGCCACTTCCCTGCAGAATACTTTTGCTCAGGCTGGTATCAAGGTCAATATCACTGTCGGTACGGGCAAACAGATTCTGGGCAAATACCGCGCCCGAGAACATGATATTTATGTTGGCGCATGGGGTCCGGACTATCCCGATCCGAACACCAACGCTGGCACATTCGCGATCAACCCGGACAACTCAGACAAAGCGGGCCTAACCGGTTTGCTGGCCTGGCGCAACGCTTGGGACATTCCGGACATGAGTGCCGCCACTCTGGCTGCCGTGGTCGAGAATGATCGTAATACCCGCAAAACGATGTATGAAGCGATTCAACGTGACCATCAAAAAGTTGCCCCCTTTGCGATCATGTTCCAGAAAATCGAACAAACCGGGCGTTCCAAAAAGGTTCAGCACCTGAATTTGGGTGGTGCGATCACGGCCGTTTCTTACTGGCCGGTAACTAAATAAACGGCAATGGCCTTCACTACTTCGAAAGGGCGACGCAAGTCGCCCTTTTTTCAGGCACTGGTTAAGACGGGAAAAGTCACAACGGCCATTGCGGTAACCATGCTTGGCCTTTTGTTTGTCACCTTCTTTATCGGTCGCATTATGCCGGTAGACCCAGTTTTGTCGATTGTAGGTGAGCGGGCCACAAAAGAGGTTTACGAGGCGGCTTATCTGGCGCTTGGCCTAGACAAACCTCTACTGGTTCAATTTCTATATTATCTTCGCGATATTGTACAGGGTGATTTTGGGATTTCCCTGCGCACCGGTTTCCCGGTGATTAATGATATCAAGCGTGTTTTCCCAGCGACCATGGAGCTGGCAACACTTGGCACAATACTGGGCGTATTTTTGGGTGTGCCGCTTGGCGTACTGGCGGCTGTTAAACGTGGGACCTGGATCGATCAGGTCGCTCGTGTGCTGGCACTGATCGGCTATTCCATGCCAGTTTTCTGGTTGGGGCTGATTGGGCTGTTGGTTTTCTACGGTATTCTTGGCTGGGTTGGTGGACCCGGTAGACTCGATATTTTTTACGAGGATATTGTCCCACCAGTGACCGGTATGATTTTGCTCGATAGCCTGCTGGAAGGGGACTGGAGTGTTTTTTCCAATGCCTTTTCTCATATCATTTTGCCAGCCACGCTGTTGGGGTATTACTCATTAGCCTATATCAGCCGTATGACGCGCAGTTTCATGCTCGAACAACTGAATTCAGAGTATGTGATCACAGCCCGGGTAAAGGGTATGTCGGAGCGCGCCGTGATCTGGAAGCATGCTTTTGGCAATATCAAGGTTCAACTGATAACGGTCATCGCGCTCAGTTATGCGGGCCTACTGGAGGGCTCGGTTCTAACCGAGATTATTTTTGCCTGGCCTGGAATTGGATCCTATATCACCACTTCCCTGCTATCAGCGGATATGAATGCCGTCATGGGCGGCACAGTGGTTGTGGGCCTGGTATTTGTCTGTCTGAACATTTTTTCCGACTTGTTGTACCAAGTCTTTGATCCGAGGGCGAAATGAACCAAGCCGAATCAACTCGGCAAACCTGGCGTGAATGGCTACTGACTGACACACCAACCTCTCGACGACATGCGCGAATTTCTGCGTGGTATCAGGCCTGGCTTTCGCTGCGCAGCAACCACATGGCCATGATCGGGATGGGTATTCTAGTATTCATGGCACTGCTTGCAATCTTTGCCCCCTATCTGGCACCACAAGACCCGCTCATACAGGATTTGGCTGCTCGCCTACGGCCGCCGGGCTCTGAAAACTACCTTTTGGGGTCGGACGGTCTCGGGCGTGATATTCTCAGCCGACTGATCTATGGCTCGCGCATCACCCTCTACATCGTAGCGCTGGTGGCTCTGATTGCCCCTGTTGTCGGCCTCTTTGTGGGTACGGTTGCTGGCTATACCGGTGGCTGGGTGGATGCCATTCTGATGCGGATTACCGATATTTTTCTTGCCTTTCCGCGTCTGGTGCTGGCTTTAGCTTTTGTCGCCGCTCTCGGGGCCGGTATCGAAAATGCTGTATTGGCCATTTCACTGACTGCCTGGCCCCCGTATGCCCGAATCGCACGGGCCGAGACTTTGACCATCCGCCATACTGACTACATCTACGCCATCCGCCTGCAGGGAGCCGGCGCATTGCGCATTATCACAAAACATATCTGGCCATTGTGTATCTCATCTCTCGTTGTTCGGGTCACCCTGGACATGGCGGGAATCATTCTGGCTGCGGCAGGGCTTGGGTTTTTGGGTCTTGGAGCGCAGCCACCCTCCCCGGAATGGGGTGCGATGATCTCCGGGGGACGCAAATTTATCCTCGATCACTGGTGGGTGGCGACCATGCCGGGGTTAGCCATTTTTATCGTATCACTGGCCTTTAACTTGCTCGGTGATGGCCTGCGGGACGTCCTGGATCCAAAAGATGGATCGCAATGAACAATCTTCTCGACATCAAAAACCTTTGGGTGAAATTCAATACCCGCAACGGTATATTTGACGCAGTGCGAGGCATCAGCTTTTCGCTGGGCAAGGAACGGCTGGGGATTGTTGGCGAGTCGGGTTCCGGTAAATCCATGACCGGGCGCGCTATATTGCGTCTGATCAGACCGCCCGGTATCGTCACCGCAGATTGCATTGACCTTGAAGGCTGTAATTTACTGCAGTTTTCGGAATCGCAAATACGCAAAGTCCGGGGACATAAAATTTCGATGATCATGCAGGATCCGAAATTTTCACTCAACCCGGTGATGCGGGTTGGAGAGCAGATTTCCGAGGCCTATCGACTGCATGCAAACGTCTCCAAAGCAGAGGCCAAGCATCAATCCATGAAAATGCTGGATGCCGTTTCCATTCGGGATAAAGAGCGGGTATACAAGCTCTTTCCGCATGAAGTTTCCGGTGGTATGGGCCAGCGCATCATGATTGCGATGATGATGATTCCTGATCCAAAAATCCTGATCGCAGACGAACCCACTTCTGCACTGGATGTGTCTGTGCAAATGCAGGTGCTGGAAATTATGGACAAGCTGGTTCGAGAACGTGGCATGGGCTTGATCTTTATTAGCCACGACCTCAATCTCGTATCGTCTTTTTGTGACCGGGTGTTGATCATGTACGGTGGTCGTATTGTAGAGACATGTCAGGCTGATCGTTTAAACCAGGCAACCCACCCTTATACACGCGGGCTGTTGAATTCACTGCCCCGACTTAATGCTCCCAGCGAACGACTGGAAGTACTCAAACGCGATCCTTTATGGTATGAGCAACCGAGCAGGAGCGGATTGCTGTGAGCGGTATTTTGATTAAAAACCTCAATGTCTGGTTTGGTGAGCATGAAGACCGGGTGGATGCTGTAAAAGGGGCGTCATTCTCGGTTAAGGCCGGCGGTAGCTTTGGCCTGGTCGGTGAAAGTGGGTCTGGCAAGTCAACCATCCTGCGCGCCTTGACCGGTTTGGTGCCAACCTGGGACGGGCGAATGGAGTGCTTGGGTCAAGCATTGGGGCACACGCGAAACCCCTCCTTCTATCGCACTGTACAAATGGTTTTTCAAGACCCCTATGCCTCACTGCACCCACGCCATTCGGTGGATCAGATGCTCAGTGAAACGCTGTCTTTGCATGGCTTTGCAGACATTGATGCGCGGGTCACTCGCCTGCTCGATGATGTTGGACTAGGGTCCTCTTTCCGGTTTCGCTATCCACATCAACTTTCCGGTGGGCAACGCCAAAGGGTGGCGGTCGCCCGGGCGCTGGCTCCAGAACCAAAAATTCTGCTACTGGATGAACCTACCTCTGCACTGGATGTCTCGGTACAGGCAGAAATTCTTAACTTGCTGACAGATCTAAGGCAAGAACATCAGCTGACTTATCTGATGGTTAGCCATAATCTTGCAGTCGTCGGCCACATCTGCTCCGATATTGCCGTGATGCAATTGGGTGAAATTGTAGAAGTGTTAGACGTTGAGGATTTGCGGGCATTTCGTACGCGTCACCCTTATACCCAGCATTTACTACAAAGCAGCCTTGGGTATCAGGTCGGTTTGCCCCCACAACAAGTGGGTAACAGCATCCAGTAACCCACCTCACATACTGCGGCGGTATTTTCCGCCGACCTGAAACAGGGCCTGGGTAATTTGCCCCAGTGAGCAGTAGCGTACCGCGTCCATCAAGACTTCAAACACATTATGGTTATGCAGTGCTGCACGTTGCAGACGCTCGATAACCGCATCAGCCAGCGCACTGTGTTTCTGCTGAAAAACCTGTAAGCGTTTAATTTGTTGATCTTTCTCTTCAGTTGTGGAGCGAGCCAGTTCAATCGAAGCAGTTGCAGCTTCCTTCCCGGAGAGGAAACAATTCACCCCGACAATCGGCAAACTTCCATCGTGCTTTTGTTGCTCATAGTGCAGGGATTCATCCTGAATCTTGCCCCGTTGATAGCCGGTTTCCATGGCACCGAGCACCCCACCACGCTCGGACAAACGCTCGAATTCCTGCAACACCGCCTCTTCGACCAAATCCGTCAGCTGCTCGATGATAAAAGAGCCTTGATTAGGGTTCTCATTCTGAGCCATCCCCCATTCACGGTTGATGATCAATTGAATGGCCAATGCCTGGCGCACCGATTCTTCAGTCGGGGTGGTCACCGCTTCATCATGGGCATTGGTATGCAGGCTGTTGCAGTTGTCGTAAATCGCGATCAGGGCCTGTAACGTGGTACGGATGTTGTTGAAATCCATTTCCTGGGCATGCAATGAGCGCCCGGAGGTCTGGATGTGGTACTTGAGCTTCTGGCTGCGCAGCTTGGCACCATAGCGATCACGCAGGGTAATCGCCCAGATGCGTCTGGCCACCCGTCCCAACACACTGTATTCAGGGTCCATGCCATTGGAGAAGAAGAAGGACAGATTCGGGGCAAAATCATCGATCGCCATACCACGTGCCAAATAGGACTCCACATAGGTAAAACCATTGGCCAATGTTAAGGCCAACTGGGTAATGGGGTTCGCCCCAGCCTCGGCAATGTGATAGCCAGAAATCGATACAGAATAAAAATGGCGCACCTGGTGTTGGACAAAGTATTCCTGTACATCACCCATTAGGCGCAAACTGAATTCGGTGGAATACAAGCAGGTGTTCTGGCCCTGGTCTTCCTTCAGGATATCGGCCTGTACAGTGCCTCGAATGTGCTGCAGGGTCCATTCACGAATGTGTTCCCGTTCCTGAGCATCCGGCTGGCGTTGCTGCTGCTCGATAAATTGATCCAGCTGTTGATCAATCGCAACGTTCATAAACATCGCCAGAACCGTGGGTGCCGGCCCATTAATGGTCATCGATACCGAAGTCCTGGGATCGCACAGATCAAATCCTGAATACAAAACTTTCATGTCGTCAAGGGTTGCGATGGAGACACCGGAATTGCCAACCTTGCCGTAAATATCAGGCCGCACAGCGGGATCAGAACCATAGAGCGTAACCGAATCAAAGGCTGTTGAAAGTCGTTTCGCCGCAGAATGTCGTGACAGGTATTGGAAGCGATCATTGGTGCGAAAGGCATCACCTTCCCCGGCAAACATCCGGGTCGGTTCTTCTTCCGGCCGCTTGAACGGGAATACCCCTGCAGTAAATGGAAAACTTCCCGGTAGATTTTCTCGCAACAGCCAATGCAAAATATCGCCATCATGGGCAAACGTCGGCAGGGCGATGCGTGGTATCGAGGAACCGGACAGCGATGTCCGGATCAGGGGAATGATTTTTGCTCGATCACCCTCGCCCACGGTAAGCTCCTGGCCCTGATAACTCACCACCCGTTGTGGCCATTGCTGTAGTTGGGACAGGGAATCAGCAGATAATTTCGAAGTTATCGTTGCAAGCAGCGCCTGCAAGGATGCAGCAGCTGTCTCATTGCCCTCCAGCAATTGCAAGGATCGCAGTAACGATGCCCGATCAGACGCGAGTTTAGACTGTTGATTAATATATCTATGGTATTCTCTGATAGTACTGGATATTTCTGAAAGATAACGTTGTCGACTTGCGGGCACCAAGAGCAAAGGTGGCGCTGCCCTCTGCAATGCTGAGGCTACTTTTTTCGTGCTCTCAGGCATGTTTTTAGACTGCAACTGCACTAACAGATGTAGATACAAGCGAGTGACACCAGCATCATTAAAGTGCGAAGCCATGGTGCCGAATACGGGCATCTCATCCCAGGGACGCTCAAACGTACCACGGTTGCGCTGGAGTTGTTTTTTTACGTCACGCAAGGCATCTTCGGCACCGCGCCGATCGAATTTATTGATCGCCACCACATCGGCAAAATCAAGCATATCGATCTTTTCCAGCTGACTGGCGGCTCCAAATTCAGGCGTCATTACATACAGAGCGGTATCCACCATCGAAACTACACCGGCATCGGCCTGACCGATGCCCGGTGTTTCGATAATGATTAACTGATAGCCGGCAGCCTTTACCGCCTGAATCATCCCGGCTACGTGATCTGGCACTTCCGATGCGGCACCTCGGGTTGCCACCGATCGCATATACACATTGGGTACATCTATGGCATTCATGCGAATCCGGTCCCCAAGCAAGGCACCCCCGGATTTTCTGCGTGAAGGATCAACCGCAATAATGGCAATCCGCAGCGGCTCACCGTAGTCCATCAGCCAGCGTTGCACCAACTCATCGGTCAGGGAGGATTTTCCTGCCCCCCCGGTTCCGGTAATCCCCAATACAACGGCAGGTTGATCGGCCTGCAGCGAGTGTAATTCCTGTTCCTGACCTGGATCGAGCAGACCATTTTCGATGGCACTAAGCACGCGGGCCAAATCAACATCCCGCCCACTTCGTAGCAGTGCAGGCACTGGTCCGGGAAATGTGTGCTGTGCTTCTCGATCTGGCCTACTGCAACGACCGATCATGTCCTGAATCATGCCCAGCAGGCCCATATTCTGGCCGTCTTCAGGAGAATAGATTTTTTCCACCCCACTGTGTTCCAACTCAAGAATTTCTTCAGGAACGATGACCCCACCGCCACCACCGAAAATTTTAATCCCGCCAGCCCCCTGTTGAGCCAGTTTTTCGATCATATAGTGAAAGAATTCAATATGTCCGCCCTGGTAGGAACTTACCGCAATCCCTTGCGCATCTTCCTGTACAGCAGCCCGCACGATTTCATCTACGGAGCGGTTGTGTCCCAAATGGACCACTTCCACACCACACGTCTGCAGCAAGCGACGCATGATATTGATGGAGGCATCGTGGCCATCAAACAGACTGGCTGCAGTGACAAAACGCAGGGGCCTTTTCTTGGTTGAAGAGGACATCAGCAAACCTCACTGGACAAAGATTACAAAAGTGAGCCAAATTGTGGTTTACGTTGACGTAAACGTCAAGTACCAATTGCCTGTTTAACACTGCATGGGAAGTAGATCGTGGTCCAGGCAAATAAAAATCTCCCGAACTGGTTTGGTGTCGACAACAAGATGACGACGGAAATTATTATTGTTATTCGCTAGTCGTTTGCTGCGCCAACTGACCTAAACAGGATGGCAGCAAACCCCTTTTCACCACCGGTTAGCCATGAACCCCGGTAACCGCACCGTAGATGGCAAGCAAACTTAACAGGGTCAACACCTTTAGCATGCGATTGACAAATTTGAATGTTGCCGTCGGATTGCTTTTGGATTGCACATGAGCATTGCGTCGGCTCAGCATCGGTTCGATGACAAAAAGCACCAGGGTAAAAAAAATCCAGATCAAGGTCATCAGATCCACCCACCAGAATGACCAATCCAGGTATCTGTCCCAGGCATCCAGCCAGAACAGCATGAAGAAGCCGGACAGGCCGGTTATCAGGGTGACAATTTTTGCCTGCGCCTTAAAACGCCCTTCGATTGCAGCAAATACGGCAAAACTTTTTTCCGGGTCCGGCTGGCCGCGCAAGGTGGGTACCACCACCATAGCCAAAAACGCCACACCACCGATCCATAACACCACACCGATAACATGGAGGATTCGCGCCATCACAAAAAAATCTTCACCGCTTATCATGGCATTGCATTCAGCGCTTCAATGACCGCATCCAGGTCTCGGATCCTCTCTGGAATCACTTCCCTGCCGATCCCGTCGCCCTCGATGACTGTAATGATGTACATCGACATACACTTCTCCCGTCTAGATAGCCACAACCAATCGGCCTATTACTGCATTATCAACCTGGCAGGTCAATACATGATGTCTATGCTGTGAGCCCCGACCCCCATGCGCTAACCGGCATCGGTCTCGGTACTACTGAGTAGTCGCATCGGCGGCTGGCTAGCGACATCCCTGATCTGCCAGTATCCCAGCAGCCCGTTGATCAGGATGCCGATTCCCGGCAGTACCAACCAAAGCACAGTATCCACGATGGATACCCCTCCGAGCCAGTGGCTTGCCAACAGTTGGGTCAATAACACCGAGCCAGGCACCGCCAGCAGACCTGCTGCCAACCCAATCATGCCAAATTCTGTGATTTGCGCCCGAACAATCAGCCTTCGCTGGCCACCCATTGCTCTGACCAGTACTGCTTCCAGTATTCGTTCGGGGCGGGATGCGTTAATCAGCACCGAGATCACCAACAGCCCGGCAACCAACAGCAGGTAGAGCAACAGTTCAACCATTGCCGAGACACTGCTGAGCATGGTTCGTACCCGGGCAATGATTTCGGATACAGAAATCACCGAGACCGAGGGGTAACGACGAACAATGTTGTTGAGCTCAGCCTGTTGTTGTGGAGCCAGGTAAAGGCCTGCCATCCAGCGCAGTGGATAATCCTGCAAGCCACCCTTGGGAAAGATGAAATAAAAATTTGGTCGCAGATTTTGCCATTGTACTTTACGGAGGCTCTGCACGGTTGCGGTCAGGGTCTGGTCGGCGATAGAAAACGTTACCCGGTCACCCAGCGTAATCCCTAACTCGTCGGCCAGGTGCGCCGATATGGAAACCCGGTCCAGTGCTTGATCGTCGGCTGTCGTCCACCAACTGCCAGAGATAATCCGGTTGTCTGTGGGCAGTTTGCTTGACCAGGTCAGGTTGAGTGCACGATTTAGCGCCTCACGGGGTTGCTTTGTGGCTTGCTGCGCGGCCCGGCCATTGATCTGTGTCAATCGCCCCCGCACTACCGGATAAACACTGTCGTTGACGGACCTGCCACCGAGCTGTTGAACAATCGCTGCTTTGTCTGCAGTATCAATGTTAACCAGAAAGCTGTTGGGTGCGTCAGCCGGTAGCTGGGTCTTCCAGCGGTCAATCAGACCAGACTCCAGTGACCAGGCCGTTGCCAGCAAGCTCAGCGCTGTGGCCAAAAACAGAATATGAAAAGCATTTTGCCAGCCACGCCGACGCAGTGCGATAAAACCCATTTTGACCGGTGAGGCAACGCCGGTCCCAGTCATTCTGATCAACAGCAACAACAGCCGAATCAATCCGGAGCCGGCCACTAGCAATACCGTCAATCCCGCGGTCAACAGCAGCGTCAACTGGCCGTCGCGGTTAAAACCCAGACTGAAGAGAATAAGCATTCCGCCTCCCACCAGCAAGGGAAGAAAATTGTGCCCGGAGTACGAATTTACCGACTGAAACAAGGCGGCAGGGGACAATCGACGCAGTCGCCACAGTTGTGGCAACACAAAACTGTACGCCATCAGCCAGGCGACACCAGCACCGAGCAACAGACCACGCCAATGCAGCATCTGCAGTAGATCGCTGCGGGAGATGTCCAGCAGCGTGGTAGTCCAACGGACACCCAATAGCCAAGCACCGTAGCCCAATACCCCACCGAGTAAGGCGGCAGCCGCTGCCAGCAGTGAAATCTTGATCAATTCGGTAAGGATGATTTCCGAGCCGCGCATCCCCAGGGTCTTTTTCAGGGCCACAACCGTGACCTGTTGCTCCGCGTATTGGCGGGCCGACAGACTCACCGCCAGTGCCGCCAGAATCAACACCAGCGTTCCGGTCAAGCGCAAATAACTTTCCGACCTGGCCAGGGTGCGTGTGATGCCCTGCTGCCCCGCCCTGGCGGTCACCCACTTCTGTTCAGGATTACGTCGTGATTTGAGCCATTGTTCCAGTTCCGCCAGTACAGTGATCGATTGTCCGGCCTGTTGCCGCGCAAACAGCGCCCGCCATTTGATCCGGCTGCCTGGCCCGCTGACACGGGCCGCTTCAAGGTCCTGTAGATTCATCATCAAACGCGGAGCAAAGGCAGATAGGCCCAAGGAGACATCCGGCTCCCAGCGCAATACTTTCGTGGCCTGTAGGCTGCTATCGCCCAGTTCCACACGATCACCCGGCTTGACCGACAGCAGCGATTGCAGACGCGGGCTGAGCCAGACTTTCCCCGGTGCCGGCCCGGTGGTAACACTTTGCAATGCCCCAGAGGGTGAATCACTGATTTTCAGACTGCCAAGCAGTGGGTAACTGTGATCAACCGCTTTGGCACTGACCAGCTGCATGCGGTCTCCGGCAAACAACATGGTAGTAAATTCCGCAGTGACAGCGGTTCGCAATCCAGCCCGCTGCGCCCTGGCAAGCCACGCGGGATCAATCGGGGACGGGCTGATCAGTTGCCGCTCAGAAGCGATGAAGCGAGCAGAAGTCTGGCCAAGTGCTTGTTGCAGGGTGTCGGTCAGCATCAGCGTCAAGCTCACCATGGTCACTGCCACGGTCATGGCGAAACCCACCGTTTTCAGCTCCCGCCGCCGCAGATCACGGCGCAATTCCCGAACAGCCAGCCGGCCCAGTAACCTCATAAGTCGGTATCTAGTGGCCGCAATATCCCGTTCACCAATTGCCGGTGCAGCTGACAACGGCGGGCCAACTCCGGATCGTGCGTAACCAGAACCAGCGTGGTGCCCGAGCGGGTATTCAGACGAAACAGCAGATCGATAATCTGCTGACCGGTCTGTTGATCGAGATTTCCGGTCGGTTCATCGGCGAACAGGATGGCCGGGTGACAGGCATAGGCCCGGGCAATGGCAACCCGCTGCTGCTCACCACCGGACAGCTGTCGGGGGTGGTGATTTTTTCGCTTTGTCAAGCCAACCTCATCGAGCAATGCATTGGCTTTGTCAAACGGCCTGGACGTGTCTTGTAATTCCAACGGCATCAATACATTTTCCAGCGCGGTCAGGGCCGGTAACAACTGAAACGACTGAAAGACAAAACCCACTTCCCGGGCTCGCACGCTGGCTCGCTGGTCTTCATTCATTGGCGAAAGATTTTGACCGCGCAGCCAAACCTCACCACTGCTAGCCCGATCCAGGCCGGCCAGAATGCTCAGCAGAGTGGTTTTGCCTGAACCAGACCGACCCATAATGGCCAGGCTCTGGCCCGCACACAGTGCAAAACTGATCTCTTTAAGAATGCTCAGCGAGGTGTCACCCGTGGCAATTTGCTTGCTGACCTGCACCGCCTTGAGCAGGCTGGGGGCTGGCTGATTCGAGGGTGTAGGTTCGGTCACAGCTTGCTTCCTTGTAATGACGAGTGGGTACAGATTTTCTACAATTGAAGTTTCACCACGAAGACGATGCTATAGTGCTGTTGAGCCCCATTCTAACACTTTGAAGAATGGTTACTACCGTACCGATCATCTTTGGAGTCACCATGATTTTCCGACAATTAATCGATAGCGAGACCTGGACGTACACCTATCTCATTGCGGATGCCACCAGTAAGCAAGCCTTGCTGATTGACCCGGTATTTGAAAAACACCTGCGTGATCTCGCCCTGCTGCGAGAGCTGGGCCTGAAACTCCAGTACACCATCGACACGCACGTACACGCTGACCACGTGACCGGTGCCTGGTTAATGCAACAACAAACCGGTAGCCAGATCGCCGTCTCCAAAGCTGCCGGTACCCAGGGAGCAGACATCCAGCTACTGCATGGTGAGGTAATCCAAGTCGGCTCAATCAAGCTTGAGGCGCGATCCACACCGGGCCATACGGATGGCTGTATGACCCTGGTGCTGTTGGAGTCCTTGATCGCTTTTACCGGCGATGCCTTGTTAATTCGGGGAACCGGACGAACCGACTTTCAAAAAGGCAATGCGCAGACACTCTTTCAATCTGTCCGACAACAGATCCTGACTCTGCCCGATGCATATATGCTCTACCCGGGGCACGACTACCACGGGCGTACAGTTACCACCGTACAAGAGGAACGTGCACACAACCCACGCCTCGGTGATGGTATTCGCATGCAGGACTTCGTCGGCCACATGGAGAGTCTGGGCTTGCCCCACCCCAGGAAAATGGACCAAGCGGTTCCTGCCAACTTGCAGTGCGGCCGCCCTGCCAATCGCCAATCAGCACCGACCGTTGCCGACTGGGGGCCTGTGGTGCGAACCTTTGCGGGTATTCTCGAGATCGAACCTGACTGGGTACACAGCCACCGGCAGGATGTCCTGTTAATCGATGTCCGCGAGCAGGATGAGATCAAGGCTAGCCCAATGGGATTGATCAAGGATTCAATGCCGGTGCCATTGAGTACACTGCGTGAGCGGCTGGCGGATGTGCCCAGGGAGCGACCCGTAATCACCGTCTGTCCTGCCGGTTCTCGCTCGGCCCAGGCCGCCTCGATCCTGGAAACCGCAGGATTTGAATTGGTCGCCAACTTGGCCGGTGGCCTGTTTCGTTGGCAGGCATTGGGTTTTCCGATTCAAGTCCGCTGATACGCGGGGCCAATGCAAGTGAACGCAATTCCGCAGATACCCAGTAGTCCCCCAGAGAGCACAACCGATCGAATCCCACATTCAGGGTAGATAATTCTGGCCTGGATCCCCATCTATTACTGTGTGGCGACTCGCTAAGCCAGGAAAACAGCACCACAATATCTGGAGAAATCATCATGAGCGAAAAATCCTCGAAAATGACTACCAACTGTGACCCAGTCTGTGGCAAGCGAATCAACCGCAACAAGGCGCATATCTGCATAGAATATCAGGAGCAAGAATACCGACTCTGTTGCCCTGTGAGTCAAGCAACATGTGAGAAAGAACCCAACAAATACAAACACTGAGAGCCGACTGTTGTCGACCCACATCAAGCGGGTGAGCGATCACGGTCGCCGGTATTTTATTGTACTGCGACGGCTGCTACTTTTTCTGGTCCTATCAACCCAGCCTGCTGCGGCCGCTGTACCAGTCTCAATATTGATTCTAGGAGACAGTCTTAGTTCCGGTTTCGGCATTTCCCAAGGCAATGAATGGGTCGCACTGCTCAGGCAACAGTTGCAGACTGAAACCCAGCCGGACCGTTCCCAGGCGGTTGTGATCAATGCAAGCATCAGCGGTGATACCACCGATAGTGGGCTGCAACGGCTGCCCGCACTGTTACGTCGCTACCAACCGACCATCACGGTGATTGAATTGGGTGGCAATGACGGCTTGCGGGGTTTTTCATTGCCGCTCATTAAAAACAATCTTGCCACCATGAGCAAACTGGCACGTACTGCGGGCAGTCGTGTTCTGCTTCTCGGTATGCGGATCCCCCCCAACTACGGTCGCCGCTATAGTGAAGCCTTTCATGCGATCTATCGGCAGCTGCAAGAACAACATCAGCTTGCCCTCGTGCCATTTCTGCTGGAAGGGATCGGTGGCCATCCTGAGCTGATGCAGGCCGATGGGATTCACCCGAATCATCTGGCACAGCCAATGATGCTCAAGCTGGTCTGGCCAGAACTTGATCTGCTACTGAAAGACCTTCCCAGCTCCGCTGCACAGCCGTGAAATCAG